>CAZJZR010000278.1:0-5549 GCA_964550475.1 uncultured bacterium | reverse complement strand
TCAAACTCTGGGTCAGAGAAAGCGATGGAAAAGGTATCCAAGGGCGTATCCGTGTACTGGCGAATCAGGGCGGTGGTGGTGGATGAATCTAACCCACCACTCAGGTAGGCTCCAACGGGGACATCTGCCCGCAAGCGTAAGCGGGTGGCATCCAACAGCAGGGCTTGAAATTCGTCTACATAATCCTGGGAGGTGCGGCGATCGCTAAATTCCGTAAAGTCCAGATGCCAGTAGGGCTGCGTTGGCAACTGACCCTCATGCACCTGTGAATCCAGATCCGCTAGATCCAGTTCGAGGTAATGGGCTGGCGGCAGGCTGTAGATGCCTTGGAAGACGGTCTGTTCCCCCAGCACACTCCAAAAGGTAAACACCTGTGCCAAGGCAGTGGGATCAATGCTGGCGGTGGTGCTAGGATGCGCCAGGATCGCCTTGATTTCGGAGCCAAAAATCAACTGGTTATTTTGCACCGTATAGAACAGGGGACGGATGCCGACGCGATCGCGTGCCAAAAACAATCGCCGTTTGCGGTTGTCCCAAATGGCAATGGCAAATTGACCGTTTAAATAATTCAGGCAATCGGCTCCATGCTCCTCGTATAGATGCAAAATCACTTCCGTGTCGCAGTCGGTTTGGAAGCGATGCCCCTTGGCGGTTAAATGGGGGCGCAGTTCTAAATAGTTGAAGATCTCGCCGTTAAACACAATCCACAACGAGCCATCTTCATTGCCGATCGGCTGTTGTCCTCCCTGCAAATCAATGATGCTGAGGCGGGCATTGCCCAACACCGTTCGATCATCCTGGTAAATGCCAAACTCATCCGGCCCGCGATGGCGGATCATCGCCAACATCTGACGGGCGATCGCCACCGTTGGCGGAGCCGCGTCCCGTAAATTGACAACCCCCACAATTCCACACATGGACGACTCCTCAGCACAGTTCGGTTTAATGCAGGTCAGTTTTCTTAATCTTGCCCGTGGCCGTTTTGGGTAAGTCGTCACACAAAACCACCCACTTCGGCACCATGAAGTCTTCTAAATGGGCACGGCAATGGCGCATGACATCCGCACTGGTTAACTGATCGGCCACCACAAAAGCCTTGACCGCCTGCCCCAAAATCGGATCAGGGACACCGATGACAGCAGCTTCTCTAACCCCCCGCAAGGCATACAGCACCGCTTCCACTTCCTTGGGAGCCACCTTCTCGCCGCGACTTTTGATCACATCATCCCGACGCGCCACAAAGTAGAAAAAGCCCGCTTCATCTTGGCGGAACAGATCCCCCGTGTAACACAGTCGCTCCCCTGGCAGCGAACCATTGCGAAACCGTAGGCTGGTGCGTTCTGGATCATTCCAGTAGCCCCGCATCACATGGCGACCCCGCACTACCAGTTCCCCCACTTCGTGGCTCCCCAGTCGTCGTCCCGTTTCGTCTTCGATCCACGCTTCTGTTCCCGGTATGGGGATGCCCACAGACCCCGGACGGTGATCCAATTGGTCGGGCGGTAAATATAAGGTGCGCTTGGTTTCCGTTAGCCCATACATCGAGTACAACTGGGCTTGGGGAAATTGATCGCGAATGGCGGTGATGTGGGCAGGGGGCAGGGCGGCGGCTGTATTGGTCAAATACCGCAACCGTGAAAGGTCGTAGAGACTCAGATCCAACCCCAACAGAATGCTGAATAAGGTGGGTACGCCTGGAAATCCGGTGACGTGTTCTGCGGCGACCCGTTGCAGAATCATCGCGGGATAGGTGAACCCCTTTTCTAAGACTAAGGTGCCGCCAAACCGAATGGTCATCAACAGTTGATAGAGGCCGTAGTCAAAGGACAGGGGCAAGCCGCTGAGTACGATGTCGTCGGCGTGGTTGCCGAGGTACTGCATGATGGAACCGCTGGCAAACACAACGTTGCTGTGGTCAGACATGACTCCTTTGGGGTCGCCTGTGCTGCCGGAGGTGTAGATTAAACAGGCTAGGTCGATGTCGATGTTGACGGGGCGGGGGCGATCGCTGCCATAGTCGGCTTGGATTTGGTCGTAGGTGAGCCGGGTCACGGCAGCGTCGCCCTTGTCCAAGCTGTGTAACACCGGAGCGGTGATGATCATGGTTTTCAGGGATGGCACCTGTCCCTGAAGCCCTTGGATGAGCGCGTCTTGCCGTCCAGAGGTGATCAGTCCCCAGGCTTGACAGTTATTTAGGATATAGGCGCATTTGGCTAATTTGGTGGTGGGATTGATCGGCACAAACACACCGCCCGCCTTCAGGATGGCAAAGATGGCGATCGCCATTTCGACGCAATTCGGTAAGTACAGCGCGACGCGATCGCCCCGTTGCAGTCCCTGTGCCCGTAAGCCATTCGCTAACCGATTGGCTTGGCTCTCCATCGCTTCATAGGTTAACCGTTGGCTATCACAGACCAATGCGATTTTCTGACTGTGGCGATCGGCACTCTGCTCCAGAAACTCCTGGACTAACATGACAACCTTCTCCTATAGCGTTGCTCACGGTTACAAGACATGATCAATTGCTCCCAAATTCCCGCTGGGACAAGCATGGAGTGGTGTGGGCATAGTGTCATCAAACTAGACCCATCTGTTTGAGTTCCGCGAGGTGTAGGGGCGAAGCATTCCGGCCATGAGTTAACGGTCAGTTCAGAGAGCTAACTACCGGAATGCTTCGCCCGTACATGGAATAATCGCTACCTTTTAAACATCCTCTATAGAGCCACCGCTAATTTTGATCGTACAAAGTCAGCCATTTGGGTAATCGAATCAAAATTTTCTGGCAGAATCTCAGCATCAGAAATCTGAATATCAAATGTTTCTTCTAAAAAGATGACGAGTTCCATGATATTCATCGAATCAATCACATTATTTTCCAGAAATGAAGCGTCATCAGCGTAGGGATAACCGACGGGACTAAAGAGAATAGTTTCAGCGATATGGGTGCGTATTTTATTCTCAATATCCGGCATGGGACGATCCTCATTAAATAAGTTTTATCCAGCAAATTTGATCCATCAAATGACTCGTTCATTTGAATTCACAAGCCATCAACAATGGGCTTAAACCACGCACCCCAGAAATGAGCCGCGTTTGTCAGGATTTCTGGGCTTGTAGTAGCGACTTTAGTCGTCAAAATGACTTAAAACAGCACTTTTAAACCACCCTCTTAGGATTGCTATATTCAGTTTGATCAACACTCGATCGCTCGATCTTGAAGGGTTGGGAGAGTGGAGAACCCAACCCTTCAAGGACTTAATTCGCAGGGTTCCTAGGGGCGTAGTTCCCGCATATTGAATTAGGCGTATGGAGAATTGCATCACAGGTTAATTAATTGTTCCATAGGATTCCAAAGACTTTATGAAGGTGTTGGCGTGAGCTATAGCTAATCGCAGAGCTACGGTCAGATCAACGCAACCGCCTGTATCGACTTTCTTTAGATTTACCTGCTAATTTCGATGGATTACTCAGTTCGTGCGTAACTGCCCAAATGCCAGTTAAGGACGCGGGAACCGTGCCCCTACAAACAGAGTAAGTACAGAATGTCCATGTAGGGGTTGGGTACCCCAACCCTTGTGGATCAAACAATCCAGTGTTGATCTACCTGAGTAGTTCCGTTTGGAACAGTTTGCCAAATTATTGAAAAGCGGCTGTACATCAATTAAATACACTTAAAACACTGATTCGTATCAATTAATTCATATCAATTAATTCATATCACTATTAATTTGTGCGTAGTCCTATGGAAGAAAACTCATTTGTTGCAACTGTTGAAGCATCGATATCTGAGGTTGCTGCGACTGCTAACGCTACTTTGACTAGCACTCAGCCATCGACTGATTTATCTGGATCAAATGGGGGCAATTCCAAGTCATCCGCTGGTAATTTTTGGCAAACAGCGCGAGTCAATGCCCGATTAAAAAATCAATTTCCAGCGATCGCCCGCATCCCTAGAGAGGGCAATTTACCCCTATCGTTCCATCAAGAACGACTGTGGATGGTTGAGCAGTTACAAGTTGACCGATCGCGACAAAACTTACAACATTTGATTCAATTGGATGGGCTGTTAGACCTGCCTGTGTTAAAGGCTTGTTTGGCAGAGATTGTGCAACGACATGAGGCATTACGCACCAGTTTCCCGGTCATGGATGGCCGCCCGGTGCAAGCGATCGCCCCCAGCCTCAGCGTTGACCTGACCCTGGTTGATCTGTCCCACATCCCCTCTAAGGAACAGGTTCCGGTGGTGCAGCAATACGCGATCGCCCAAGCCAATACCCCCTTCGATTTGGCACAAGCACCGCTGTGGCGATTCCAGTTAATCCGGCTCTCTACGACCAAACATATCTTGCTACGCACGGTGCATCACATCATTTTTGATGCCTGGTCGCACAGCATCTTTATGCGGGAGTTGGGTGGACTGTATCCGGCGTTTTTGCAGCAGCAACCCTCGCCCCTCGCTCCGTTGCCGGTGCAGTATGTCGATTATGTCGCCACCCAACGGCAATGGTTACAAGGGGAGGTGCGCGATCTCCAACTGCGCTATTGGCAAACCCAGTTAACCCAACCAACCGGAACGTCGAACCAGGGAGCCGCCGGACTGCAACTGCCGATTGAGCAACTGGATCAAAATAACCTGGATCAACCGCAACTGGAGCAAACGCAGAGCGATCGCCCCAGCTTGGGCGCAAGCCACACGGGTGACTGTCAATCGTTGGTTTTACCCCAAGAATTAGTCCAAAATTTGCGACGGTTTAGCTATCAGCAGGGGGTATCGCTGTTTGTCACCTTACTGACGGGCTTCCAAGCCTTATTGCATGGCTATACCCAGCAGGAGGATATGGTGATTTGCTCGCCCGTGTTGGGACGGCATCGGGCAGAGTCGAAAACGCTGATTGGCTATTTCAACACCATTGTGCCGCTACGAACCGATCTATCCGGCAATCCGCCAGTCGGCGAATTACTCCAGCGGGTCAGCCAAGTGGCGACGGAAGCCTATGAACACCAAGACACGCCTGTGCAGTGGTTGGCGGAACTACCGGATTTAGCCCACTTAGCCCTTTCCCGCGCCCTGTTTACGTTGCACAATGCCCCCAATCCGGTGCTGAATTTACCCCACCTACGGGTGCAGTCCCATTATGTCTTTCGCGACGTGGCGGATTTTCATCTGGCTCTGTCCGTCCAAGATCAGGCCAACGAATTAACCGTATTTGTGCAATATAAAACGGCCTTGTTTAGTCAGGCGGCGATCGCCCGCTTCCTGGAACACTTCCAACGGCTCTTAGCCCGCTTAGTGGCTGACCCAGACCAATCCCTAGCCGCTTTAGTCGCGCTCGTGCCGTCACTGGCTGCTGCCCCCCCTCCCCCCCAGACGACTAACGAGACCCACCATCACGACACCGCTGCTGCCGCCCCAGCGAGTGAGCCGCCGCCATCGGAATTAGCGGCGCAACTGGCCAGCGTGTGGGCGAAAACGTTGGGCTTACCGCGTGTGGGTATCCATGACAATTTCTTTGCCCTCGGTGGTAATTCCCTCCTCGCCCTCCGCTTAG
>CAZJZR010000277.1:1976-5558 GCA_964550475.1 uncultured bacterium | reverse complement strand
GCGGATTGGGAGTGGACGGGTTGGGGCGCAAAAAATCGGGGGATGGCGGCAGGGGAGTGGTGAGTTGGGCTAAATCCCTCGCGTTTGTAGAGGCAAAGAGGGATGGCAACGGAAGCGGATTGTTGGTTGAGAGCAACAGGAGGGGGAGCAACATGGGGGGCAACCGTGAACAATATTGGTCTGAACTTGTCTGAATGTGCCTGAATGTGTCTGGAATCAGGCAATTAACCTAGAATCAGGCAATTAACAATGAGGCAAAGCGGATTTCACTGATGGTTTTGACTAATTTTGTGGTGATTGTCCGGTTGATTTTGCTGCACTTGTCCGGAATGCACTCCAGTCAGTAAATTTTAGGATGTCGTGAATTCAGTAAATTTAAGTAGTTAAAATTACCAAAACGCTTGATGATTCAGCAAATATTGTTGATAGTGGGATTATTTGTGGCTGGATCAATGTTGCTGAGTCAGTGGTGCGATCGCCTGTCTAACTATTGTCTAACCATTACCACAGAAGGATTAGACGGTATTGTTTTTTGCAAGATAGTTAGACATTATCATTTCTATTGGGGATTTTGACTAAAAGACTCTAAAGTATGGCCATATCCCTGTCGCAATTTTACCTCCGCAGATCCACTGAATTTCCTTCAAAAAAAGGGTAATCCTCAACGGTTTAGTTGTGATGACGCGATAGCTCTGCCCTGGGGATTGTTGGCGTTGCGTTACCGCAGGGTCGTTTGAACCGCCAGATCCTGCTCAAATAACCGCTGCCAGTCGATGGCAGCGGGGCGGGGAACGGGACGTTGGACATCGGCTTAGATTAACTTAGTTAGATGAATAGTCATCCAGATTAATCGTGTGGTTTGCTAATCCTGCAACCTTATTTTTATGGCACGGCACAAAATAAGCAAAGCTTGGCAATATTGGCTACTGGGATTGGCAACTCTGGTGGCAATGCTGATCCCTGGTTGGCTGGGTTACGGAGTGGGTGGTGGTGCCGCTCATAGCCGTGCTCAGGCGCAGGTCGTGCAGTCCTCTTCACCGATCGCGGCTCAGGATGGCTTGGGACTGGTGCAGGCGGGGCGCGATCGCTACCAACAAGGGCAGTATGGGGCGGCGGCGGATCTGTGGCAACAGGCATCTGTCGCCTTTGCCGCCACGGGCGATCGCCCCAACCAAGCGATGGTATTGAGTAATTTGGCCTTGGCCTATCAACAGTTGGGGCAGTGGTCGCAGGCCAATCAGGCGATCGCCCAAAGTTTCGCCTTACTCAAAGCAACGCCCCCAGCCAGTCAGCAACGGATCTTGGCGCAGGCATTGACCAACCAAGGCAGTCTGCAACTGGCGCAGGGCAAGCCGGAAGCAGCTCTGGAAACCTGGAAAACGGCGACCCATCTATATCAGCAGTTGCAACTGCCGCAGGGAGTGATCAAAGGTCTGCTAAATCAGGTGCAGGCATTACGCAGTTTAGGATTTTATCGCCAAGCCGATGAACGGTTACAGCAAGCGCGGCAGGTGATCCAAGGTCAGTCCAACTCGCTGCTGAAGCTCGATAGTCTAATCAGCTTGGGGGACATTCTGCGATCGGTGGGCAATTTCCCAGCCTCCGAATCGGAATTATTACAAGCATTGAGCTTGGCTAAAACGCTGAACCGTCCGGCGGATGTGGCAGCGGTTCAGGTCAGTTTGGGCAATACAGTGCAGTTACTTCCCACCCCTGAGGCGACCGATGCCAGCCGTGCAACCCCAGCAGATCCAGTGGAACGTGCCCTCAATTATTACCAACAGGCCAGCCAATATCGCCCTGCGGCCAGTGGCACGGCTGGGGCGGCGATTCCCATGGTCGCATTGCAAGCCCAGTTGAACCAATTACGCTTGTTGGCAAGGTTGGGGCGATCGCCCGCTGCCCAACAGGTTTGGCAACAGATTCAACCCCACTTAGCCACGCTCCCGGTCAGTCGGGCAGCGATTTACGCCCAGGTGAATGCGGTGCAAAGTTTGCTGAAACTGGATGCGGCCAACGCACCCGCCAACGTGGAACTGGCAAAAATCCTGGCACGGGTAGTGCAACAGGCAAAGGACTTGGGCGATCGCCGCGCTGAAGCCTATGCCTTGGGGTATTTGGGGATGATCTATGAACAGGATAACCAATTGGCAACGGCGCAAACGCTAACGCAACAAGCGTTACAGTTGGCACAGGTGGGGAACGCGCCAGAAGTGGCTTACCGTTGGCAGTGGCAATTGGGACGGGTGCTGAAGGCGCAGGTGGATCAACCGGGTGGCAAGGTGAACAGCTATCAGCCCGCGATCGCGGCCTACAGTGAGGCGATCTCCACCCTCAATAGCATTCGCAATGATCTGATCGCCACTAATTTAGATGCTCAGTTTTCCTTCCGGGAAAGTGTGGAGCCAGTTTATCGGGAATTGGTGGCCTTATTGTTGCAGGATGCCGCGCAAACCCCCTCAGCCAGCCAGAAAAATCTGCAACAAGCCCGTCAGGTGATTGAATCGCTACAATTGGCGGAATTGGATAACTTTTTCCAAGAAGCGTGTCTGAGTGGGCAACCAAAACAAATTGACCAGATTGACCCCCACGCAGCGGTCATCTACCCGATTATCCTCTCCGATCGCCTAGAAGTGGTGCTGTCGATTCCGGGACAACCGTTGCGACACTACGCCAGCCGTAAATCGGCTACTGAGTTGGATGGCCTGTTTCAAAACATGCAGCGATCGCTGCGGCTAACCTCCTTCGAGCAGGAGCGGTTACCGATCGCCCAACAGGTGTATGACTTGCTGATCCGACCACTGGAGGCGGATTTGCAACAGGCACAGGTGAAGACGTTGGCGTTTGTGCTAGATGGATCGTTGAAAAACCTGCCGATGGCGGCTCTCTACGATGGTCAGCAGTATTTATTAGAGAAGTATGCGATCGCCCTGACACCCGGACTGCAACTGCTGGAATCTCGCCCCCTAGATCGCCAGCAATTCCAAGTCTTAGTGGGCGGCATTACGGAAGAAAATCAAGGCTTTCCGGCTCTACCCGGTGTGGAGACAGAGGTGCAGCAAATCCAAGCCAGTGTGCCGAGTAATGTGTTGCTCAATGCGGCCTTGACCGACAATGCCCTGAAAAAAACGGTAACCACCTTGCCCTTCCCGGTGATCCATCTAGCCACCCATGGCCAATTTAGCTCCGATGCTGAAAATACGTTTGTCTTGCTGTGGCAACAACGATTGACGGTCAAGCAGCTAGGCGAGTTGCTGCAAACCCGGTCAACTAAGGATCAGACACCGATTGAACTATTGATTTTGAGTGCTTGTCAAACCGCATCGGGGGATAATCGGGCGGCTCTGGGGCTGGCAGGTGTGGCGGTGCGATCCGGTGCTCGCAGTACCTTGGCCACACTGTGGTCGGTAAATGACCAATCCACGTCGTTGTTTATGACTCAGTTGTATCAAAAACTCAGCAGTGGTCAGTTCACCAAGGCGGAGGCCGTGCGCCAAGCCCAATTAGCATTGTTAAAACAGGAACAGTTTAACCATCCCTATTACTGGGCACCGTTTGTGTTGTTAGGCAATTGGCTTTAAG
>CAZJZR010000277.1:0-1876 GCA_964550475.1 uncultured bacterium | reverse complement strand
CAACAGGAGTTTCTTTTCATGGTCATATTCAGCGATCGCGGCATGGGGATTCGTCATCAACGTCGTTATCAGCAACGTCGTTATCAACGTTGTGTGATTGCAAGTCTATTTGGGGTGATCACCCTGTCCACCCCTTATGCCGCCAATGGGCAAGCGCGTCCACTCAATCCCAGCTCTGTTCACAGTCAATCCACTAACCCCGGTGTACCCAGTCTACAGATCGCCCAAGCCAGACCTGTCGTTTTTAAGCCCCGTAAAGATGCACCTAGACCTAAGGCCACCATCGGTGGAGCGAGTCGCCATTCCGGTCACTGTCCCCAAGCTAAAGTGTCACCAACAACATTAGGCTTGCAGGCGATCGTCCCACCCAGTCAAACCAAAGGGCAGATGGAAGCGGTTCTGACGACAGCAGCCTATCCAACTCTGTTGGTTTATCTACCCGTCACCACAGCACGACAGGCCGAATTTACAGTGATGAATGAGCGGGGGAAAGGGTTATTCCAAACCATTGTGGATTTGCCACGGGAGGTGCAGAAAACACCTGTGATACTGCGATTAACCTTACCTAATACAGCGTTGCCAGCCACAACAGGCTTACAGCCAGACACCATCTACCAGTGGGTGTTTACCCTCATGTGTAAACCAGGGGGGGCAGAACCGAATGATCCATTTGTGCGCGGCATGGTCAGTCGGATTGCTCCAGATGCCGCCTTGCAGAAAAAACTGACGACTGCTAAAGGACTAGACAAAGTGAATCTCTATGCAGAGGCTGGCATCTGGCAAGAGGCGGTGACCGAGTTGGCGAATCTCCGGTTAACCAAACCCACTGATCCAGACTTACTCGCCGCGTGGAAAAGTTTGCTCAAGTCCGCCAATTTGGAAGCCACCTCCCAAGCCCCAATTCGGTAAGGGGCGCGATCGGTTGGGGTCGAGTACAAAATCCCCTTGAAAAGGTCGCTAAAAATCAATTGCCCGGATAGGCTCTTACAGCAACTTTCAGAATTATAAGGAATACCAAAAGCCCTTTAACAAGGGGCTTAAGCCCCTTGTTAGTTTCTCATAAATATGAAAAATCTATCGGTTTATCGAGTTCTGTAAGGAACAACAGTGAAAATCAACCACTCAGGGATTTGCAGATCAATAATGTACCTAGTAGAGCGTCACAGCTAGTTTTCAGGTCAAATCCCTAGGGATTTGACCCTAAAATCCAAAGTTACCAGAACAGACACAAATCTGTAGGGGCGAACGACAGTTCGCCCTCACTGTGTGGTTGGGGATTTTAGTTTCACGCTCATCCCTTACCGATCGCATTGATAGTGGGAGGCCACCCCATGACCATCCTGACCGCACCCTTGCAACTTAACATTAGTCACGTTCAGTTAACCGATGAGCAGTTTTATCAACTGTGTATTGCCAATCCAGATTTGGCGATCGAACGCAGTCCAACCGGAGTATTGATTGTTATGACCCCTGTGGGTGGCGAAAGTGGCAACTGGGAAGCCGATTATATTATTGATTTGGGGAATTGGAACCGCAAAACCCAGTTAGGCAAAGTGTTCAGTTCGTCCACGCTGTTTAAGTTGCCGGGAGGGGGAGATCGCGCTCCCGATGCAGCTTGGGTGGAACTGTCGCGCTGGTTTGCCCTCACCCCAGAGCAACGGCAAAAGTTTCCGCCCATCGCCCCCGATTTTGTGATTGAGTTACGATCTCGCACTGACGACCTACCCACCCTCCAAGACAAGATGGCGGAATATTTAGCCAGTGGCGTGCGGTTGGGTTGGCTCTTCAATCCCCAAGACCAACAGGTGGAAATTTATCGCCAAGGACAGGAGAAAGAGGTGCGATCGCTGCCCACAGAACTATCTGGAGAGGATGT
>CAZJZR010000276.1:0-5562 GCA_964550475.1 uncultured bacterium | reverse complement strand
TGCCCCCCGGTTGGACAGGCAAACTGTGGGCACTGGAACAGGGCACCCGCTACGCCCAATCCCTCGCCACCGCCCCCACCTACATCCTGCTTTCCGATGCCGACATTGAGCATGATCCCCAAAACCTCAGCCGCTTAGTCGCCAAAGCCGAACAGGAACGGCTAGATCTTGCGTCGTTGATGGTGTTGCTACGCTGCCAAAGTTTCTGGGAAAAGTTGCTGATCCCCGCCTTTGTCTTCTTCTTCGCCAAGCTCTACCCCTTTCGCCAAGTCAATAACCCCAAGAGTCGGATGGCCGCAGCCGCAGGCGGATGCATTCTGATTCGCAGCCAAGCCCTCAGTCGGATTGGAGGCATTGCCGCCATCCGCCAAGCCCTGATCGACGACTGCACCTTGGCGCAAACCGTCAAAGCAGGCAACCCACCCCACCCAATCTGGCTGGGACTCACCGCCACCACCCGCAGCCTCCGCCCCTACGACACCCTCGACACGATTTGGGACATGGTGGCGCGGAGTGCCTACACCCAACTGGACTACTCCCCATTGCTGCTGGTGGGCACGTTGTTTGGCATGACGTTGGTGTATCTGGTGCCCCCGATCGCCGCCGTGGTTGGTCTGGTGACTGGTCAGGCCGCGATCGCGATCGCTGGACTCCTGACCTGGCTCTTGATGGCGATCGCCTACTGGCCAACCATCCGGTTTTATCGCTGCAATTCACTACTGTCACTCTGTTTACCATTCATCGCCTTCCTCTACACCCTCATGACCATTGATTCAGCCCTGCGCCATTGGCAAGGTCGCGGCGGGGCTTGGAAAGGCCGCGTGTATTCCAAAACGGCTGAATAGGGCGATCGGGGCGATTCAGGGCGATGAAGGCACGTCGCACCAGTCGTCACCAGTGGACTGATAAGAAACTGGCAAGCGGTTAGCCCTGACCATCCAGGGGTCGCTTCATAATTGTTGATGAAGTTGCCGCGCCGATGTGCGATCGCCATTGCAATCACCGGATCGGGTGATGAGATTGGGTGAAGCCTGACCCAGCCTCGGTTGATTATGGTTCAACTAAAGGGCGCGTCAGCACGACGGTTAATCGCTCGATTTTTCCCAGGGTGTTGTAGCGAACGGCAAATCAGTTTCAGGATTAACCCCCGATTCGGTGAAACCTCGGTACAGATTTCCGCTGAGTCGATCCATGATGATTCCAGCCATTCGCGGCAAATTGTTACTGTATGCAACAATTTCGTGCAACAATTATGAAGCTTTATTGAGGATGGCTACACCCGTGTTTACGGCAACTGCTGGAGGGGCAGATTAGATCTAGAGATTATTCAGTCTAAGTAGAAATATTCACTGCCAGCTATACTCTAGGGAATTTACGGTCGGTTACCCGTCACGGCACCACCCGTTACGTTAGCCCTCATCCCTTGCCTAGTGCGGTTGTCCTCAATTCAAATTCTCCGTGTTTCTCCGCTCACACTGTCCGATCACACTGTCCGCTCAGACTAACCTTCTCCGCTCCCGCCCCCGTGGTTTCGACTTCTCCGGTTGTTCCACCCGTCCGCCCCTGACCCTGTTAGCCTTCCACCATGGCATCGCTTGCCCGTAAAAACCTACTTGAAGATATCCCCCGTTTCCTGGTCGCTCAGGCGGGGATCATGTTTGCCGTCAGCCTTGTGACAATTCAAACGGGACTTCAGAAAGGGTTTACGCTGTCCGCCTCCCAACTGATCGATCAGTCCAAGGCAGACATTTGGGTAACCGCGTCTAACCAAGTGCATCTGGGATTAACCATTCCCTTGGATGTGGAGCAACGGACGGAAGCAGCACGGGTGAGTGGGGTGAAACGAGCCGAAGGGTTGATTATTCAAGGAGCCATGTGGCGGACTACGGATAATCGCCTCTCTTCCGTCACCCTCGTCGGGTTCGATCCCAATGGTGCCTTGTTCGCTCCGTGGAATATTAAACAAGGCCGCTTGGATGCCCTCAACATTCCTTATACCGTTTTTGCTGATAAAGGCAGTTTAAACGGTTTAAATCTGACCAATTTAGGGGATATGGGGTTAGTGGGTTCCCTCCCTGCCCGTTTGGTGGGGATCACCGAAGGGGCGCAGTCCTTGGTTTTGGGTAGCATTTTGTTCACGTCTCTGCAAACGGCTACGGCCTACAGCACCACCCCCATCGCCGCTAAACCACCCTGTGAGTACGCGGCTGAAGGAGTGGATTGTCAGGAGTCGAAGGACGATTTTCCACCGGAACCACGGGAGTTGGCCTCTGAAGATGCCCTCAACTTTATTCTGATCCAAGCCCAGCCCAGCCAAGATTTAACCGTGTTGAAGCGACGGCTGGAAGCGGCACTACCCAATACCCGCGCCTACACCCGCGCCGAAATGTCCCAATTGACCCAATCCTACTGGGAAGAGCGGTCAGGCATCGGCTACATTCTGGGCTTGGGAGCTGTGGTGGGGGTAGTTGTGGGAGTCGTGATCGTGGGTCAAATTCTTTACTCGTCGGTGTCCGACCACCTGAAGGAGTTTGGAACGCTGAAAGCCATGGGCGCGTCGGATTGGGTATTGTATGGGGTGATTTTGGAGCAGGCGATGTGGATGGGCGTACTGGGCTACGTGCCGGGGATTGCCCTCTGTGCAGGTGTGGCCTCTTGGACGGCAGCCACCCAAGGCATTCTGATTCTGATTACGCCGATGTCAGCGTTGGGGGTTTTGGGGGTGACCTTGTTGATGTGCTTTAGTTCAGCCATCTTTGCGATTCAGAAGGTAACCCGTGTGGATCCGGCGATTGTGTTTAAGGAGTGAGCTGACGTTGACCAAAACAAGATTGATTTTGATCATTTGATTACTAATTCCATAGCAATTTCATGACAATCTAATTTGATTTTTATTTGATTTTTCAATTGTGTTCAGGTCTACTCGTTAAATTTGCAAATTAGTCAATCAGTGTTCACCCGCTCTTTTATTTCACCATCACTGCTTTAACCCGGTTCGGTTGCCCGATGATTCTCACACTTTCTCACCTGTTCTTCCCACACGGCTCACCTTCACCCTAGCGATTCCCACACACTGTCCATCACCTCTGCCCATCACCTCTACAATTCATCCGGGTTCTGAATCCAGGGGTTGCGGCTTTCACATTTGCCTCACATTTGTACCATTGACTATCCAGTCATGCCTTGATTGGTCGTATGATATTCACGCTATCTGCTCAACCAGATGACTACGTTCAACGTTTTGGATGCTAACACCTACCGACTGCCTCAGCAGAGTGGCGCACAGGCTGCGTTTGATGCGCCTGATCAGTTGCGATCGCCCACGGAGGCCATTCGGGTGGAGAGTGTGGAGCTAGAAGTGCAATCTGGACAACAACGGTTGCAGGTTCTCAAGGGAGTGAACTGGAGTGTCCAGAAGGGCAATGTTCAGCTATTAATGGGGCCTTCCGGTTCCGGGAAGACCAGCCTATTGACAATTTTGGCGGGGTTACTGACCCCAACAGCGGGCAGTGTCCATCTGTTGGGACAGGAGATCACCCAGATGGATCGGTCTGAGTTGGCACAGTTCCGGCTGCACAATATTGGGTTCATTTTCCAAGATTTCAACCTGTTCCCCGCCCTGACGGCAGCGGAAAATATCTCAGTCGCCTTGCATAACAAGGGGATTCGTGGTCGGTTGGCGCGGCAGGAAGCCCAATCATTGCTGGAACGAGTCGGGTTAGACGATAAGGCCAATCTGAAACCCCGGCATTTGTCCGGTGGGCAAAAGCAACGGGTGGCGATCGCCCGTGCCTTGGCCGGATCGCCCCGGTTAATCATGGCGGATGAGCCAACGGCTGCACTGGACTCCCAAAGTGGTCACACGGTCATGGAGTTGCTGCGGGAATTGGCGAAGGAAAACGGAGCCACGGTGCTGATGGTCACCCACGATCCTCGCATCCTCGATTTGGCAGACGAAGTGGCGCATCTGGAAGATGGGGTACTGCGCCCCAATTGATCGATCAAGTCTGATGGGGGGCGGATGGTTGATCTAACCATTCGCCTCTATTTATTTACCCTTTAGGGACTTGCGGAAAAATAAAATACCCGTAATAGCCGTAGGGACACGGCAATGCCGTGTCCGTAGAGTTAGCGGCGTGAGTACATTATTAATCCGCAAAGCCCTTACTTGTAACTGCCCAAGTACCGATTAAGGACGCGGGAACCGCGCCCCTACAGACCGATCAGAAGATATCTGTGTATCTGTGTAGGGGTGGGGTGCCCCAACCCTTGTAGAACAAACAATCCAGAGTTAATCCACCTGAGTAATGTCGGAAAATCTCTCGGTCGCACCTTGAACGGGGTGTAATCCTGCGATCTGCTCGACGACATTCGCCCATGGCTAGCCGGAGATAGGCTCTCCGCAACCTCCGAATCTCAGCAGGCAATTCTGTTTGGAACACCGCAAAACCACACAGGAAACAGCGGGTTAGCTCAATCTAACCCGCTGTTTTCTGTGGTAACGGTAAATCGTTGAGGGATTGTGGCGTGAACAACGTTTAGATCACAACGTTTAAGATCACAACGGGTTGCCATATCAACGTTGCTATATCAACGGGGAAGACCGAACTGCAAACTGGTTTTGTAACCCATCGCAGACGATTGGCGATCGCACCCGAATAACACTGCTCCAGCGTGCAACTGGGTTGTGTTTCATGCTCATTCAACCGTTGTAGGCAAACCGCACCACTGGATAGCCTTCAATTTGGTAACCCAAGGCTTTCCATGCCGCCAGACCCCCCTTCAACTCAGACACACTGACAAATCCTGCCATTCTCAACTGCTGAGCCGCAACAGCCGTTTCATCGTCGGTTTCACCATAAACATAGATATCGCGGGTTAATTCAACCGTGTCCAATGCCCGTTCCACCAAATCTGCCATCGGCAGCGACAAGGCACCCATGATGCGGGAACGGTTATAAGCGGCGCGATCGCGCACATCCACAATCGTTAAAGCGGGTTCACCCCAAGCCAGACGATGCTTCAGGTCAATCACCCGTGAAGCAGGGGAAAGCGGAGTCTTAATCACAGAACGTACCTTGAGCGTGAGGAACTATAAGAAACTTATTAAATTGTAATCTTAATCAAAATTCATCGTGTAGCTTAAATAACCTTAATTAAACTGATTAGTCTCACTAATCAATTACGCGGCGCGCAGCCATCAGTCATCAAGTCGGCAATTCATGAATTGAGTACGTCGTAACCATTCACATCCCCCCAGGGAACAAGTGTTGCAGGCTGTGCCCGCTTGTTCCTCCCCTGACAGGGAGTGAACAGTTACAGTACGTCAATAGGCATCAAAGTCGCGCAGTGTTTCAATCATCCAATCCCCGAACCAATCATCCGGGCGTTGACCTAAACAATCCTTTAGTGAATCGAACCATTGGTCGATCAGCCGAACCATCGGTCGGTGAGCGTAGCCGAGCCGACCAGTGGTGAGTCACAGGCTGGGTATGATGGAAAATGACCAAGCACTTTGGCAAGGGAACACAGCGTATGGGCGATATCCAGCACTCCACCAAC
>CAZJZR010000275.1:0-5573 GCA_964550475.1 uncultured bacterium | reverse complement strand
ACTGGCGCAAGCCGTCCAGCAACTTATCTAACTGATCAGCGGAAATGGTTTGGCGGGTGCAGGCCAGGTCGATCGCCAAAAAGTAAAACGCCATCAACTGCGCCACAAACGTCTTGGTCGCCGCCACACCAATTTCAATTCCCGCCTTCGTGTCGATCACGTAATCGACCAAATGCCCCAGCGTACTTTCCGGACGGTTGGTAATCCCCAACAGTTGGGCAGCAAAGGTGGGTGCTGCTGCTGCCCGTCGCTGCTTCTCCATTTCCAGCGCGGCTAGGGTGTCTGCCGTTTCGCCGGACTGGGTAACCCCAATCGTCAGGGTGTGGGGCAACATCGGCGGCGGGGCGTAGCGGAACTCCGAGGCGTAATGGACGGTGGTGGGAATGCCTGCCAATTGTTCCAGCAGGTATTTGCCCACCAGTCCCGCGTGCCAACTGGTGCCACAGGCGACGATCTGGATTTGTTGCAGATTGGTGTAAAGCTCGGTCGGTAAGTTGAGTTGAATCGGGGACGGTTGGGCAGGATTGCCACTGCTCCAGTCGTTGTTGAGATACGCTTCTAGGCAAGCACGCACCACCCCCGGCTGCTCGTAAATTTCCTTCAGCATGAAGTGGCGGAACCCTTGTTTTTCCACCATCACCGGATTCCAGTTCAGGGTGCGGGGGGTTTTGCGGAGTCGTTGTCCGGCAAAGTTGTACACCTCAATCCCCAAGGGGGTGAGCCGCGCCAGTTCGCCATTGTCCAACGGCAGCACCGAGCGGGTGTAGGGGACGAGGGCGGGAATGTCGGAGGCGCAATAGAATTCCCCTTGGCCTAGTCCTAAGACCAACGGAGCTTGTTGCCGCGCCACGATTAGTTCATCGGGGGAGTCGGCGGAAATCACCGCGATCGCAAACGCCCCTTCCAACTGGTTCACCGCCCGACACACCGCTTCCATCAACGGCGTGGGCAGGGGAGACTGGGGCGTAAATTTGGCCTGGGTTTCTGGGGATTGCAAACATTCAGCAATCAGGTGGGGGATGACTTCGGTATCGGTGTCGGAGCGAAATTCGTGTCCCTTGGCTTTCAACAGTTCGCGCAGCTTTTGGTAGTTTTCAATAATGCCGTTCTGCACCACAGCAATCCGCCGTGCCGTGTCCATGTGGGGGTGGGCGTTGTACTCTTCCGGTTTGCCATGGGTCGCCCAGCGAGTATGGCCAATTCCCAACGGAGCCGGATTCTCATCTCCAGCTAATTTTTCTTGCAAATTGTTCAGTTTGCCCTTAGCCCGCACACAATGGATGGCTCCATCCCGCACCGTGGCAATGCCAGCGGAGTCGTAGCCTCGGTATTCCAACTTTCGCAGCCCTTCCAGCAAAATTCCACTGGCCGCCTGTGAACCGATATAACCAACAATGCCACACATGGATTTTTGCACTCCTTCGCACAATGGATTAACTAGGGGCGAATAGGTCGGGATTGTCCCCATTCAAGCATCTTCTGGGGCAACTGGGGCGATCGCGCTGGGGGTACGCTGTCTGATAACTGGATTACCCTATCAGTTGCCCGTTCTCCCGGTCTGAGACTTAGTTAGCAGTCCCTAATTGGCAGTTCCTAATTGGGGTGTTAATTTGACAGGGATGATCCAGTGAGACCGAACACGATTCCGGACAATTGCATCCGCAATATCGAAATTCAATCCCCGCAATTTAGCCAAAATGTTGTTTCAGCACATCCCATCGGGAACAGTGCCAGTGGTCAATGTGGGCGATGATCAGCCCTTCGGCGTTCAGTTGCAACTCGCTCCACCCAGAAATGGCAATGCGGGGTTGCCAGGGTAGGGGGGAAGTCCAGTGCAGTGTCCATTGGGTTTCGATGCGATCGCCCCTTTGTTCGATCCCGTGTAACTCCAATTGAATATCCCGAAACCATTGCGCCATAAAGCCAATCATTTGCCGATAGCGATCCACCCCCCGAAACTCGGTCATCGGGTCTTTGAAATAAACATCTGAGGCATACAACTCATAGCTTTGGTCGTGGGGAAATCGTTGGTAATCCTGTTGAATTTGGTTGAGGATGGTCATGGTGGACAATCAAGCCAGAGGGATGTATGCCAGAGGATAATCTATTGCGGGTTGTGTTTGAGTATTTTTGGGCATTGGCGATCGCGGTGAATGGGATCAATGCGGTGATTTTTTGGCAACGTGCCCAACCCATGATCGCGACTCAACCTGGCCTGCGCTCTGGTTATGTTGGGTTAATATGGGGATTTTTTATTTATAGCAGCATCCCTTGGTTGGTGATGGGGGCAGGGTTGTTAAGCCAACAGGTGAACCAATTAAGCGAGTATTTTTATCCGAGTCAAGGCAATCTCTGGGTGATGGCGTGGTGGGTGGCGATTTGGTGCGTCATTCTTAGCATTACCCATTGGATGCTGTTTCGCGGTGGGGCGATCGCGCTGATTCAACATCCGGGCTTGATTAACGGCTCCTTGACTAGTCCCACTCAAGTCCAACGGATGTGGTTAGTTTCAGTGATGATTAGTGTAGCGGTTACGGTGTTCATGTTTGCTCAACAACCCAAATGATCGGCATGATCGGACATTTTTCCCTGGAGATTTGCGTCATCCCCTGCCCAATCCAGCGGCTCATGGGTTTCAATGAGAGGAAATCCCCGCGATCGCCTCTGTGCTGTGGACATTCTCACATGCATTCACGATCAACCTAGCCATTCGCCCAACCGCTGCCACCATGATTGACCCCAGCCCCTTACCTGCCGCTGCTCCAGCAATGGAGTCCCCAGAGGACAGTACGACTTCCCATCCAGAACTCACGACAGAACTCAACCCAGAATCCAGTCCAGAATCCAGTCCAGAATCCAGTCCAGAATCCAGTCCAGAACCCCGTCCCGATGCGGCATCGCTCTCCCAGCCTGTCACCACAGCGGCGATCGCCGATCCTCCACTCAGTCCTGCCGCTCCAGACTCCGCCGCCCCCCCCGTAACCAAACGGCGCGGATTTGGATTGGGTCGCGTTTTCGGTAAGGTGGCCAGTGCCGCAGAAACGGTGGGGACAGTGGCTGCCCAAGCCAAGGACGCGATCGCTGACACCGTAACAGGAGCGGCAACCGTTGTGGGAACTGCTGTGGGGACAGCGGCCAGTCAAACCGGGGACGCGATCGCGGGTACCGTGACTGGCGCAACTGGAGCTGTGGTGGGCACGGTGACAGGGGCGGCGGCGGCGGTTGGGACGGCGGTGAGTCAGACTGGAGAGGCGATTGTCAGCACCGTCACGGGGACTGCCGATGCGGTCAGTCAAGGGGCGATCAAGGTCACCGATACTGTAACCAGCATGGCTGGACAAACCCTTGATTTATTAATGAGCTATCCCCAACTGCAAGCCCTGACCAAACCGCTGAAACTGGACTGGTTATTGCCTTTAATTGAGCAAGTGGATGTGGTCAAGGCAGAAGAACGGGTGAGACAGTTGCAACAACAGTATCCTCAGGAGTCGGCGGCGGCGATCGCCCATCGGATTATGGTGGAAAAAGCGATTTATGTCGGTGGGACTGGATTTGCCAGTAGTTTAATGCCCGGTTTGGCCTCCGCACTGTTCGCCGTCGATTTAGCGGCCACGATGGTGCTGCAAGCTGAAATGGTTTTGCAGATTGCTGCTGCCCATGGACTCAACCTGCAAGACCCCAGCCGCAAAGGTGAGGTGGTGGCGATCTTCGCCCTCTCCTTTGGCGGTAATGCCGCCATCAAAGCGGGGTTGGGCTTTTTGCGGAATGCTCCCGTGGCCGGAGCCGTGATTGGAGCCAGCAGCAATGCCGTCATGCTGTATGCCCTGGGTCATGCGGCTTGCCAGTTTTATCAACTCAAAGTGCAGCCCTGCTTACCTGCCGCTGTAGCTGATTCCACAGCCGAGGCAACCACCACAGGAGCATCGTGGGTGACCATCCAAACCGATAGCGAAGCCTATTTGCAAGCCAACACCGACCAACAGGTGATTTTGGATTGCATTGTGGTGCATCTGGTGATGGCTGGTCATCCCAACCAAACTTTGACGGATCTGCTGCCCCATCTGCGATCGCTCAACTTGCAAGCCACCACCCTAGACCAACTGACCACCCGCGATCGCCCCCTAACTCCCTTGGCGCAATTACTGGCTCAGCTTAATCCAGAGTTGGGACTGTCGTTATTGGCACAGTGTCAGGCGATCGCCCAAACCGATGGCGTGATCACCGCAGCGGAGCAACAGATCATTGACCAATTACAGCAAGCCCTCAGCCAAGCTGGGTTTACGGTATAGCTCCTGCTACTTAGAAATCTGCAAATAATGGGAATCTGCAAATAAATCAAGTACCCATGCCGCCAACTGTGGGGACACGGCATTGCCGTGTCCCCACACCTATCACGGGGCTGTTATTTTTCCGCAAGTGCCTTAGCTGTTACCCATTCAACTTTTGGCTTAACAATTGATTGGTCAGTTTGGGGTCAGCCCGTCCCCCGGTTTGCTTCATGACTTGACCAACGAAAAAGCCCAGCAGTTTGGTTTTGCCGTTGCGGTATTGCTCCAACTCGTTGGGATTCGCCGCCAGCACCGCATCGATCGCCGCTTCCAACGCGCTAGTGTCAGAAATTTGGGTCAGTCCTTTCTTCTCCACCAAGGCTTTGGGGGAGCCACCGGAGGCCAGCAGTTCCGGCAAGATGTCCTTGGCGATTTTGCTGCTAATCGTGTTGGCTTCAATTAGGCCAATCAACTCGGCCAAATCGGCAGGGGTGAGGGGCAACTCACTAATCGCCTTCTTTTCTGTTTTCAGATAGGCGGTGATGTCGCCCATGATCCAGTTGGCGGCTTGTTTGGCGGTGGCGTTGGCGGCGACGGTGGCTTCAAAGTATTCGGCCATGGGGCGATCGTCGGTTAGCACACGAGCATCATAGGCCGACAGACCCAGGCTCTCTTCGTAGCGGTGCCGCTTTTGGGCAGGCAGTTCGGGCAGTTCGGTTTGCCAGGTTTGCAACTGTGCCGCTGGCAATTCAATCGGAGTCAGATCCGGTTCGGGGAAGTAGCGGTAGTCGCTGGAACCTTCCTTGACCCGCATACTGATGGTGCGCTGACTGCCCTCTTCCCACAGCCGCGTTTCTTGGATAATCCGTTCCCCCGTTTCGATCGCCTGAATTTGCCGTTCAATTTCGTACTCGATCGCCCGTTGGATGGCACTGAACGAGTTCATGTTTTTGATTTCCACCTTGGTGCCAAATTCTTTTTGACCCACGGGACGGACGGAAATATTGACATCACAGCGCAGAGAGCCTTCTTGCATGTTGCCGTCGCTCACGCCCAGATAGCGCATGATTCGGCGCAGTTCTTGGGCGTATTCCGCTGCCTCTTGGCCAGAGCGCAAGTCCGGCTCCGAGACAATTTCCACCAACGGCACACCCGTGCGGTTGTAGTCCACCAGGGAGTAGCTAGAGCCAGAGAGGCGAGTCTCGTTCCGAGAGGCTCCGCCATCGCTGCCTGCGTGTACCAGTTTGCCAGCGTCCTCTTCCATGTGCAGGCGGGTGATGCCAATCCGTTTCCGCACCGGATTGT
>CAZJZR010000274.1:2148-5575 GCA_964550475.1 uncultured bacterium | reverse complement strand
AATAGTGTCTTGGGCGATTTGGCTGTGCCTCATAAATCTGGGAATTGCTATATCAACAGGTTTAATTTTTGTTATAGCCAAATAGCCGCGTCAGCAATACAGATTTCCACCAACTTTCCCTCGCGATGATCACTTGATCGTCAACGGTTGATTTAAAGATATCTAGAATCGCATACCTAAAATTTTGCTTGATGTATTCAAAATCCAAATTTCTTAGCTCAACGTTGTCACCATGACCTGTCTTTATATAGGCTTGCCAACGACCTAAAATCATATTTTCGCCATACGCCGAACCGACATACATTTTACCCGTAGCAATATCAGTAATTAGATAAACCCCTTTTTGATTTTGCAAGGCTGTTTTCCAACTTTCTTTGTCAATTAATCGAGATAGATCTTGCCAAGTGACATTCACTTTGTCATAACCAGGAAAAACATCATGATCAAACGTGCTTGGTAAAATTTGGACAACTTCACAGTCATGAATGACTGATTCGGCAAGCCTGATCATTGTTTGTGATTTATTTTTATATTTGACAATCAAGCGTCCGAAATACTTTTGGTATTGGGATAAAATCTCATATTCATAACCAATACCATCTAAAACATCCAAGTCTTTTGTAATCTTGCCTACATGAAATAGTAACCATAAATCGTCACTACGATTCATGCGAATAAACCCAATCGTAATTTGTCCAGCTCTATAAGATTTTTTACTTTTATAATTCCAATATTGCCCTTCCAATAAAGCATCTATATCATTATTTTGGAAGATTTCGATTGGGTTCCAATTATCTCTAAACATCAAATTAAATCTGATTTTGACATTCTCTAGGTTGTCCAGTTTCAGAATTTCATTGAGCAAAATTTTATTCATATTCACAATAGTTTGGACATTTTTTTGCTCTTGACCAAAAAACTTCTTGGGCAGCTCTATAGCCGCTTGCGGTGATGTGGGCATAGCCCAAATCAATCAATCCCTTACCCAGTAGGAGTTTGAATTGTTCGACCGTACCTCATAAATATGAGAAACGCTATATTGGTGGGAGGACTTGAAGGGGCGTATTTCACGGTTGGGGGAGGGGCGGTTAAAACCGCATCTATAAGAACTAAACCCGCCTACGCAGGTTTCAAAACCCTTAGTCCGCGTAGGCGGACTTTGTTCTTATAGCCGCGTAGGCGAAGCCAGCCCAAAGGGCTTATTCTATTCGTCCGGATGTCCCCCCAACTGTTGGATACGCCCGTCTGGCGATTCAAACCGCGACTACCCTGCGGGAACGCAAGGCGAACAGTCGCCAGAGCTACATTAAAAGAGCTACATTAAACAGGACTTTTCAAACACCCTGTTAAACCGCGCTTTTAACTTGGAATGTTGTTCAGAGGTCACTGTGCACTCCCCGTCAGGGAAAGAACAAGCGGGCGTAGCCCGCAACACTGTTCCATAGGGGGATGTGAACGGTTACGTTCAGAGTGTTTTCTGTGCCGTCAGGCAAACTTTGGCAGCTCACAGCACTTGTTCCTCGGCATGAACTAACGTAGCCCCTAACTGACGCGCTAATCCCTGGCCACCTTGCTTCATGATGGCGTTATGGTTCCATTCCAACATTGGCTTGAACAGCACCGCCAGTAAATTCATCCACAATTTGGTGGTTTTAACGTTCCAGTAATACTGCACTTGGGTGCCTGTCTCGGTGGTAGACAGTTCCCATCGTCCTGTTCCGTCTACCTCGCCAATTGCGGACACTTCTAAGCGATGGGGTGGTTCGACAAGTGTGATGGTGGCGGTAAAGGATAGGGTGTAGCTGAGGGGCGTTTTCCAAGTCATGATCCACAGACTACCTTTGCCTGTGGCATCACCGTCTCGGATGCAACGCATTTCGCTAACCGCAGGCCACCAACTGGGAAAATTGCGATAGTCTACGATCGCAGCCCAAACGCGATCAAGGGGAGCATCGAAAACCCAGGTTGTTAGGAAGTTGTAGTTTGCCATGGCGTTTGCTTTTTGAATAATTATCCAGATGGTTAGAGGATGATTGCAAGGTGACTGGTCAGTTTGGACGCAAGGCAGCTTGTGATTACCAGTGTCCAACCCCAAACCCAAACGCACGGGGGACTCTACAGCTTGCTTGACAGGCTGTGGCAATCCGTAGCAGCGATCGCCGCCCCACTGCCGTTTCAAATACGGAAGAGAACACCAAATCCGGGTGGTGGTGCTGACAAAAGTGGCGTAGGCGACTGGGATAACCCGCGATCGCCAACTTCACTACCATAATGCCGCGCCAGCCCTGCTGATACACCGCTTGTAATTGGTTGAAGGTGGCTACCGATTCGTCAAGGGCAATGGGGATGGGGGACTGCTGCTGCAATTGGCAGAGAGCCGTCCAGTCTTGGGGTGGCAACGGTTGTTCTAGAAATTCGATGCGATCGCCGGGATAGTGCTGCAACCGACTCAACCAGCCTTGTGCCCCATCCCAATCCAGCCCACCGTTGGCATCTAAACGCAATTTTGCGGTTGCCGGTAAGGCCGCCAGTAGGCGATCGCAGATCCGCCATTCCTCTTCCAACGGCTGCACCGCGATTTTCCACTTAAACGTGCGATAACCCTGTGCCCATAAGGGCGGCCACACCGTCAACGCCCGTTCCCCCGCAGGTAGCAACCCACTACACTGACTAACCAACACCTCCCCTTGGTCAACCTCGTGGCTGATCTGCAACTCCTCCCAAGCCGACTCAAACCCAAACTGACAGGCAGGTAGGCGATCGGGAATGGTACGCAGATCATCCACCGTCATCGGCGACCCAAGCTGCTGACAAAATGCCTCTGCCTCCTCCAGAGTTTCCGACCCAAACCAGTCCAACGGTGCGATTTCTCCCCAACCAAGCCGCCCTGACTGATCCTGCAATTGCACAATTAACCCCTCGCGCACAGCCCACACCCCATGATGGGTGTGTAGCGGTTGGCGAAACGGTTGGGCATATCGCCGCAGCGTACAGTGATAAACCACACCCCAGCCCCACCTCAAACCACAACACCATCCACTATCCACTATCCACCATTCACTATCCACCATTCACTATTCACCTCCCCCTTGACATGGTGTTACATAAACACTTATACTTAGTGTAGATTTAACACATAAAGCCATGAACGGGGTTTTTCAACTAACGGCGGGTTCCATTGCGGGACAGGAACATCGGCAAACCGGACGCAACAACCAGGATGCCTGGGCAGTGAGTCAGACCGATACGGCTACCATGGCCGTGGTGTGTGATGGTTGTGGCAGCGGGCGGTTTAGCGAAGTGGGTGCGAAATTGGGGGCGCGGTTACTAGTGGAGGCGATGCAGCAAGTAGCGCATCTGGCTGACGTTGAGACGATGTTGCAGGCGGTGCAGGTGCAAGTGCTGACCCAGTTGCAAAGCCTGATCA
>CAZJZR010000274.1:0-2048 GCA_964550475.1 uncultured bacterium | reverse complement strand
ACGATGTTGCAGGCGGTGCAGGTGCAAGTGCTGACCCAGTTGCAAAGCCTGATCAAAGCGATGGGTGGCAACTGGGCGCAGACGATTCAGGACTATTTCTTGTTTACGGTGGTGGGGGTGCTAATTACGCCGATGGAGACGCTGACCTTTGCCATGGGTGATGGCGCGATCGCCCTCAACGGAGTCTTCACCAGCCTCGGCCCCTTCCCCAACAACGCACCGCCCTATTTGGCCTATGGGCTATTGGATACCGTCCCCACTCCCGCTTGGCAGATCCAGCATCATTTGCCAACAGAACAGGTGCAATCGCTGTTGATTGGCACGGATGGGGTGGTGGATTTAGTGGCGGTAAGCGATCGCGCCTTACCCGGTAAGTCGGAGTGGGTGGGCGGAGTGGAGCAATTTTGGCAACAGGATCGCTATTTCGCCAACCCGGACATGGTGCGGCGACGGTTAGCGTTGATCAATCGCGAGGTGGTGCAACCGGATTGGGAGAACCAAACGCTGGTGAAGCATCCGGGCTTGTTGCGGGATGATACGACGTTGGTGGTGGTAAGAAGGGTGGGGAGTTAGAGAGTACGGAGTTGGGGGTTGTTCTCTGCGATCTCTGCGGCTCTGCGGTGTATTAGAAGGGTTGAGGAGTTTGGGGTGGTATTGCTGGACAGTTTAGGAGGTGACCAATGTTAGGCGCGATCGCGGGCGATATTATCGGGTCGGTGTATGAGTTTGCCAACATCAAAACCAAGGCGTTTCCCTTGTTCGCCGAGGCGTGCGAGTTTACCGACGACACGATTTTGTCGGTGGCGATCGCGGATGTGTTGCTCAACGGTGGCGACTATGTGACCGCATTTAAGCAGTACTATCGCCGCTATCCCGCTCCCAGAGGGCGGTATGGCAAACGGTTTTGTGAATGGGCAAGTTCTGCCGCTACCGAACCGTATAACAGTTGGGGTAACGGTTCAGCCATGCGCGTCAGTCCGGTGGGGTTTGCGGGGACGGAGTTAGCGGCAGTGTTGCAGGAAGCCAAATGCACCGCAGCGGTGACCCACAACCATCCAGAGGGGGTGAAGGGGGCGCAGGCGGTGGCGGCGGCGGTGTGGTTGGCGCGGCAGGGTGAGGCGAAGGCGGCAATCCAGACGTACATCGAAACCAGCTTTGGCTACGACCTCAGTTTCACGCTAGACGCGATTCGTCCCACCTACCGCTTTGATGTCTCTTGTCAGGGTTCCGTCCCCCAAGCCATCCGCGCCTTTCTGGAATCGACCGATTTTGAAGATGCCATCCGCAACGCCATTTCCATCGGCGGCGACAGCGACACCATCGCCTGCATTGCTGGGGGCATCGCTGAGGCGTTTTACGGTGGGGTGCCAGCGGCGATCGCTGAAACAACATTAACCTACCTCAATCCCCAACTCCGGCAAGTGGTGGAGGCATTTGTAGCTCAGGTCAATGCCGAAAAATAACTGGTTCCTTGAGTCCGTTCCTTTCGACTACGCTCAAGGAACGGACTCAAGGAACGTCGGCTTCGACTCCGCTCAGTCGGCTTCGGCTCCGCTCAGCCGACGTTAGCTGAGCGTAAGCAACCGTTAGCTGAGCGTAGCCGAAGCTAACACAGCCGAAGCCAACCCGTTACTCCCCGGCACTCGGCGGTTGCGGCCTAGCAATCAGTAGCGAAATACCGCCACCCAAACCCATCAAAAACAAAATCAACCCACCCGCCGTAAACCACTGGAGAATTGTCACTCCAAAGGCCACATTCACCAAACTGCATAACCAAACCCCAACCGCCACCTGCGACAAATGCTGAAACCGTTCGCTAGCAGGGGTGGCATTTAAGCAACCGACGATCGCAAAGCCCAAGGTGCCGAAGACCAAATTCGCCAGAGCGATCGCGGCCAATGGAGTCGGTCTGCCCGTCACACCTGCGGTAAACCCCACCACAAACCCGCCTAAAAAAGTCAAGCCCAGAACAATTAGCACATCTCGGAGAATCGGTTTCCAACGCATGAGGGTGACCTATTAGACCTATTCAATGATGGCAATAACAC
>CAZJZR010000273.1:2553-5586 GCA_964550475.1 uncultured bacterium | reverse complement strand
CCGCCACAACAGGAACGGATTTCCACACCTTTACCCACGCGCTTTGGCATTTCCATCAGCCAAAAGGTGAGTAAGCGGGCAGTGGTTCGCAACCGAATTAAGCGACAAATCCGCGCCATTCTGCGGCAATTTTTGCCCCACATTCCCCCCGGTTGGCGGGTAGTGATTTCCGTCCGCCCCACTGCCACCGAGTGCGATTATCAAGAATTTCTGCAAGAATTAAAGCAGTTGTTGGCAGCCGCTGAGGTATTCCATGGGTATTCGTGAAGATGTTTTTTTTGAAGGTGGCCCCCATCGAGGCGATCTAATTTTTAATATTCTTTTAGGGTTTACCGTGATCTGCCTGCCCCTCACCGTGGCTGCGATCGTGCGGGCGTTGTGGTTGCGGTATCGGATCACCAGTCGGCGGGTGTCGGTAACTGGCGGTTGGTTGGGGCGCGATCGCACCGACATCATCTATTCCGAAATCGAGAAATTAATCACCGTACCCAGAGGGTTAGGCTTTTGGGGCGACATGGTGATCACCCTCAAGGATGGCAGTCGCCTGGAACTGCGTGCTTTGCCCAAATTCCGCGAGATCGCCGATTACATCAACGACAAAATTACCGCCAAGGGGCCGAAGGTCGTCAATACACCCGTCTAGTCAGCTATATAGTCATAGTCAGTCATCTAGTCAACATTCAAATCTTGCACCGGCCTCAGAAACCGGGTTTCTCGCTATAAACCTGTGGTGAATGCCTGAATTTCTCGGTAAGAAACCCAGTTCTCAGTCTGGGTTGAGGCTGGTGCAAGATCTGAGTTAATTACGAATCTGTGTAGGGACATGGCATGGCCGTGTCCTGATTGGTTAAAACTTGATTGATTTAACATGCGATTGTACAAACTGGGGTCAGATCGCAAACTTGATCTACAAAAGGGACTTGGTTGCGGTAATCTGACCATTTAGAATGAGAGATCTGATTTTAGTGATGGATGTGAGCGATCGCCTTGCTTGATTGTTGATCCATCGTGAATCATCCCTAACTGCGTTAACCTCCCCCCTCAGAGTAGCGAATGGACTTTGGTATTTCCTTTCTTTCCAACAATGTAATGCTGCCGATCCTGGATTTCTTCTACGGGATCGTACCCAGCTATGGTCTAGCCATTGTTGCTCTGACCTTGGTGGTTCGCTTCGCGCTGTACCCCCTCAGTGCCGGGTCAATTCGCAACATGCGGCGGATGAAAGCGGTGCAGCCAATCATGCAGAAGCGGCAACAAGAAATCCGCGAACGCTATCAAAACGACCCCCAAAAGCAACAGGAAGAGTTAAGTAAGGTCTTCAAGGAACTGGGCAATCCCTTGGCGGGATGCTTCCCCTTGTTGCTACAAATGCCGATTTTGTTTGCCCTGTTTGCTACCCTGCGGGGATCGCCATTTTCAGATATTAACTACACGCTGAATTTGCAAATTCTGCCGAAGGAGCAAATTGAGCAGATTCAACCCCAAGTCTTTGCCACTCCACCCCAAAACCTCTATGTCGCCGATGGCGTGCATGTTCCGGTTGTGGCATTGCTACCCGGAGGCAACCGCCTAGGCGCAGGGGAAACCACCAAAATTGAGTTCCAAACGTCTGCGGGTAAACCCCTCTCGGAAGTGCTGACTGAGTATCCGGACACCAAGTTAGCTCCCAACTGGACAGTCACCAAGGGCGACGATCGCCTGAAAATCAATCCCGACGGCACCTTAGAAGCTCTGCAACCTGGTGAAGCCACCCTGCAAGCCAAACTGCCCGGTTTAGCGGCTGATAAAGGCTTCCTGTTCATTGATGCCCTAGGCCGAGTCGGCGCAGTGGATCCCGATGGCACGATTCACTGGGACATTGTGGCCATGGTGCTAGGCTTTGGCATTAGCTTGTACATCAACCAAATCCTCTCTGGTCAAGGGGGTTCCTCTGGCAACCCTCAGCAAGATACGGTGAACAAAATCACTCCCGTGTTGTTTTCTGGGATGTTCTTGTTCTTCCCATTGCCCGCTGGGGTGCTGATGTATATGTTGATTGCCAACATCTTCCAAACGGCGCAAACCTTCATTCTGTCGCGGGAGCCGCTGCCGGAAGAGGTGCAAAAACTGGTGGACGCAGAAACCAAGTCCAGCAATCGTGATTCACTCCCGTTTGAGCCGACCCGCAAGAAAGACGCGACACCAGAGCGGGTTACGCCTACGATTGATCGGGCTGCTGACCACAAGAAACCAGCGGAGAAGAAGCCAACCGAGAAAAAGGTTGTAGACAAAAAAACTGGGGAAAAAGTGGACAAGACGGTGCCGGATAAAAAGCTGACCCCGCAAAAGCCCACGAACCAGAAACCAACTAACAACAACAAGACAACCAATAAGTGAGCCGATCGGTGTTGCTGAATAGCAGGATGAATTGAAACTGCGTTTGAATTCATCCAAGTCTTAGATCATCCCTAAATTTAGCAACGCCAGCCGATCTAGTCTGATGGTCTATGCCTTGTAGAACCCTCAGCAAGAAGACAAAAACCGGGTTTCTCAGGGTTAACCTAAGGCAAAGACCTTAAGTTTCTCTTCAGAAACCCGGTTTTTCATGTGGGAGTAAAATCTGATTTGGCGGATCTCTCAACAAACTGATTAGCGTGTGAATGCGACCAGATTGCTATAGTTAGCTATGGGTTGAGCGATTAACTAGGGTTATCCGAGCGAGGTCAGCGGTTATGACTGAGGATGTGCAAGCCAATCGGGGCATTGAGTGGCTGGAAACGGTGCTGAAGTTGGCGAATTTACCCGCGCCCGTCACGGGGGTGATCCCCGACGGGATTGTAGTGGAAGCGGATAGTCGGTGGTTGACGATTGAGGCCAGCCAACTCACACCAGAACAAATTCAAGTTCTGATTGGCAAAGATGGCGAGGTCTTAGACGCAATTCAATATCTGGCCAGTACGTTGCTGAATTTGGGGCAGCCTCAGGGTGAACAAACGGCGTATACCGTTGAGTTAGACGGGTATCGGGTGCGGCGACAGGCGGAATTGCAGGCGA
>CAZJZR010000273.1:0-2453 GCA_964550475.1 uncultured bacterium | reverse complement strand
TATACCGTTGAGTTAGACGGGTATCGGGTGCGGCGACAGGCGGAATTGCAGGCGATCGCTGACCAAGCGGCAGCAGAAGCGCGGGAAACAGGCCAGGAAGTGGAGATCAAATCCCTCTCGTCTGCGGAACGACGGCAAGTGCACAACCTGCTGAAGGATTGTGAGGATTTGGAAACCTTTAGTCGAGGCAGTGAACCCGATCGCCGCTTAGTCATCAAACCGCGTTAGAGAGCCTTCCCCTCAACAATGAGGGGCTTTTTTGTTAGCTGATCATCGCTGTGCAGGGGGGCACATTCAACTATGGAACCGATTTATATTCCCCACTTGAACCGAATGCCCAACCATAGCCAAACGGTGTTGGTGGCGGAGCGGTTGCCGGGACTGGATACCTTAACCCCAGTGCAGGGAGAAATTCGGGTTACCCATCAGGGCACCTATCTGGAGGTGGCAGCGGTGGCAGAGACGATCATTACCCTGACCTGCGATCGCTGCCTCCAGCAATACAACCATCGCCTGCAACTCGACACTTCGGAGTTAATCTGGCTGCGGGAAGCGACAGAATTTGACGATATCATTCCCCTCGACCGAGATTTGGAAGCCGATGACTTGGTTGAGTCCTTGCCACCCAATGGCCACTTTCATCCCGACACCTGGCTGTATGAACAGTTGAGTCTGGAATTGCCCGTTCGCAACCTGTGTGACAGTCAATGCCCCGGCATTGCAGTCGAAACCAACGCGACTTCCCCCTTAGCGGATCATCGTTGGGCGGCACTAGCGGCTCTCAAGGATGCGGTGACCAATCCATCGGAAGCCAATTAGCTCATGGTGATTGAGTGGCTGAAGTTTCGTGTCAGTCCAGCCCATCGGCAACGGTTTCTGGAGGCCGATCACGCCGTTTGGACGGCAGCCTTTGCCGATTATCCCGGTTTTCTGGGTAAGCAGGTGTGGTCGCCGCCCCAAGAGCCAGATATCCTGGTGATCATCGTTCAGTGGGACAGTCGGGCGGTGTGGCAAGCCTTTCCGGGCGATCGCGTCGCTGCCCTGAATCGCCAGTTTGACGACCAAGTGGGGGCAGACAATTACCAACTATTGGAAATTGGCGATTATGATGTGCTGGTTTAACCCCTAATTGGCGGCTGGGATGGTTGGGGATTGGCTTGGAGCGTGCGGCTAATTCTGGGGGATCGAGCTATCTGCGCTATTTAACAGAGCCTCTAAACTGGCTCCCTCCAACTGCTGTTCAGCCGGGTGTATCCCACTCACTTTAGATGGCGTGGTACCAGAATTCCTCAGGAGCAGATGCGTTACGGCGGTGGCTAACCCATCCTACGCCTTAGCTTTGATGTTGATTAGACAAATACCAGCGGTTTGTCTTTGTAGGGGGCAAACGCCTCTGCATCGAAGCGATACAGGGTGGCTGGACGACCGGCTCCACGGGAGACCTTTTCCCCCGTGTCCAACAAAAAGCCCAGCTTGAGTAACCGGGCGCGAAAGTTGGAATAATCGGAGAAGTTTTCGCCCAAAACGGTGACATAGAGTTGATAGAGTTCGTTCAGGGTGAAGACTTCTGGCAAGACTTCAAAGGCGATCGGGCTGTACTCCAGCTTGCTGCGGAGGCGGCGATACCCGTATTTAAGGATTTCGTTGTGGTCAAAGGCCAAGTTGGGCAACTGTTCTAGGGGATACCAGGCGATGCCACTCACCCCATCAGCAATCAGTTCGGCCTCATCAAACCGCACTAGGGCAAAGTAACTGACGGTGAGGTAGCGACTGCCAAAACTGGCCGGATCTTCACGGGGATCCCGCCCTGGCCCGCCAAAGGTATAGAGCTGCTCTAGGTACAGGTTGTTCACCCGGATTTTTTCCGACAGGATGCGATCCGCTGCCGCCTCCAGCGATTCCCCCCGCCGCACCAAGGTACTCGGCAAACTCCACTGCCCCAAAAACGGCTCATCCTGTCGCATCACCAGCAGCACCAACACCCGATTCTGGCTCATATCCACCGAAAAAATCACACTATCCACCCCGACCTTAAAATCGGCCAAGTTGGGGTTAAAACTGGGGGGAGATTTTTTCAAGAGAGGGAGGGCAGGGAGTGAGTGGGGTGGAGGGAAGGAGAAAGTGTAAAGGGTAAAGGCAGAAGTGTGAAGGGGGAAGGGGGAAGGGGCAAAGGCTGTGTGGGGGTTACGTCTTTTTATACTTCACCCTTCCCCCTTTACACTTCAAACTTTTCTCCTCACCATCCACTATCCACCATCCACTTGATTCTCCCCATACAATCCCTGCTCAGAGATGTATTGCGCGATCGCCGGAGTAATCACACTCATTTCTCCGGCTTGGCGGTAGCTGGTGGAGGAACCGGAGAGTCCGGTGATGTCGGCGACTGACCAGTGGGCATTCAGCGTTTGCAGTTGGGTGAGGGTCGCGGCGGTGATGGGATAGTGAGGACGGGG
>CAZJZR010000272.1:3262-5588 GCA_964550475.1 uncultured bacterium | reverse complement strand
GTGATCACCGTGCGGATTTCCAGCAATTGCTCAAAGGTCAACTCCTGACCAATGAACGATCGCACCGCCTCCGCCAACTCTGCTTGGGAAAACACCGTACTGCCGACCACATTCACCTGCCGCACCCGCACCGTCACCGCTGTCGGAGTGGGCGATTGGGGGATTGGGGCTGGCACCGCCGGGAGGGACGGCAGCGGCACCGTTTGCGGTTGGTCGGGAAACGGGCGAAACCGAGGAATATCCGGTGGGGGGCTGAGGAGGGGACGATTGGCAGGCAGTTGGGCGATCGGCGATCGGGGTGCGGGGGGAGATGCGGCCTGCACCAATCCTGCACAACCCGCACTCCCAGCCATGGCGCAACCCAGCAGAACGGGCACCCCGCAGCTCAAAATCCAGGTTTTGCGTTGTTGGGCATCCATGATGGGGCATCCATTCCAATTGGTCAGGGTGGTCAGCGTCAGGTCAGACGAGGCAGGTTCACAGCTTGGCTGCGTCAAGTATAGTCATTCCAGTGAATTTGTAAATCTGGGCTGAACTGGCGCATTTCTAGCCGCTAGATAGGTCTCCCTCCGGCTACCCCCATACTCAACTTGGGCACACAGGAGTGAGGGTGATCAAACCCTAATCCTACAAGCTATTCAGCCATTGACGTTCCCAAAATCACTCATCTATCAGCTTTTCTATTCCCTTCCAATCCTGAAAGACAGTATTAAGACCGGGACTTTTCCTTAAAACCGGGTAGAGAATAACCTTAGTTGGTATGAAAGTTGGCACGAATTCGCATCTCAACCATCTAAGGTATTATCGCCAAAGGTATCACTGCCCATGCAACCCATTCGCACGTTCAACGTTTCCCCAGCCCTGCCACCGCAATTGGAACCTTTGCGGAAGCTGGCCTATAACTTGCACTGGGACTGGGACGTAGAAGCCAAAGATCTGTTTCGCCGCTTAGATAGCGACCTGTGGGAATCCAGCCGCCACAATCCCGTCCTGATGTTGGGCACAATCAGCCAAGCCCGGTTACACGATGTCGCAGAGGATGACGGGTTTCTGGCACAGATGGAACGGGCGGTGTTGAAGTTGGAAACCTATTTACAAGAACGCAGTTGGTATCGCAAACAACGCGCCGATCTGCTGAACCGCCCAGAACCCGTCAAAGAATGTTTCGCCTACTTTTCCGCTGAATTTGGCCTCACCGATTGTCTGCCCATCTATTCCGGTGGTTTGGGCGTGCTGGCCGGAGACCACCTCAAATCCGCCAGTGACTTAGGTTTGCCGCTGGTTGGGGTGGGGCTGCTGTACCAAGAGGGCTACTTTGCCCAATACCTGACGGCTGACGGGTGGCAGCAGGAACGCTACCCGATCAACGACTTCTACAACATGCCGTTGCATCTGGAACGCAACCCCGATGGGTCCGAGTTGCGGATTAGCATCGACTACCCTGGACGGGTGGTGTATGCGCGGGTATGGCGGGTACAGGTGGGCACGATTCCCCTCTACTTACTCGACACCAACATCGAACCCAACGCCCCCTACGACCACGACATCACCGATGAACTGTACGGTGGCGACATTGACATGCGCCTGCACCAGGAAATTCTCCTCGGCATTGGCGGGGTGCGGATGTTGCGGGCACTGGGTCTGCAACCCACCGCCTACCACATGAACGAAGGGCACTCGGCCTTCCTGGCTCTGGAGCGGATTCGGGTGATGATGCAGGAGGATGGCCTCAGCTTTAACGAAGCCTGTCAGGTGGCGCAGTCCAGCCAAATCTTCACCACCCATACCCCCGTGCCCGCCGGGATCGACCTGTTCCCGCAGGACAAAATCATGCACTACCTGGGGCACTATGCCCACATTTTCGGCCTATCGCGGGAGGAATTTCTCGCGTGGGGACGGGAAAACACGGGTAATTTGGAAGCTCCCTTCAGTATGGCGACGCTGGCTCTCAAGTTGGCTAGTTTCTCCAACGGTGTCAGCAAGCTGCACGGCAAAGTCTCGCGGGAGATGTTTGGCTGTCTGTGGAATGGCTTACCCGTGGAAGAAGTGCCGATCACGTCCATCACCAATGGGGTACACGCCCGCAGTTGTGTGGCCAAGCCAACCCAAGAACTGTATGACCGCTACCTCGGTCCCAGTTGGTCCAGTGCTGGTGCCGACCATGCCCTGTGGGAGAAGGTGAATGCCATCCCCGATGAAGAACTGTGGCGCAACCATGAGCGGTGTAGATCGCAGATGATTGTGTTCATCCGGGAGCGGTTGCAACGGGTTCTGCAAGAACGGGGGGCACCACCGAACGAAGTGGCACGGGCAGGGGAAGTGCTCG
>CAZJZR010000272.1:0-3162 GCA_964550475.1 uncultured bacterium | reverse complement strand
CTGCAAGAACGGGGGGCACCACCGAACGAAGTGGCACGGGCAGGGGAAGTGCTCGATCCCACGGTGTTAACCATTGGCTTTGCCCGGCGGTTTGCCACCTACAAACGCGCCACCCTGTTCCTGCGGGATGTGGATCGGATCAAGCGGATTCTGCTGGACTACCACCCCGATCGCCTCAAGTCCGGTCACCTCACCCCCCGCAAACACACCGTCCAATTTGTGATTGCTGGGAAAGCTCACCCCAAGGATGGCCCCGGTAAGGAACTGATCCGGGACATCACCCACTTCATTCGGGAAGAGGGGATGTGGAATCATATCGTGTTCATCCCCGACTACGATATTCACGTTTCGCGGCTGCTAGTGGCGGGTTGTGATGTCTGGCTAAACACCCCCCGTCGCCCCCGTGAGGCATCGGGCACCAGCGGCATGAAAGCGGCGATGAACGGCTTGCCCAACCTGAGTGTGCTGGATGGTTGGTGGGATGAGGCGGATTATGTCCGCACGGGTTGGCCAATTGGACACGGGGAAGATTACGAAGACACCAAGTACCAGGATGATCTGGAAGCCAATGCCCTGTATGAGTTGTTTGAACAGTCGGTGGTGCCGCTGTTCTACGAACGCGATACGGAGGATGTGCCTCGCCGTTGGGTCGCCAAGATGAAGGATGCCATCCGGTTAAACTGTCCCCTGTTCAATACGGCGCGGATGGTGCGGGATTACGCCCTGCGGAGTTATTTCCCCGCCAGCGATCGCCACCGTGCCATGATCGCCAACCACTACGCCGCCGCCAAGGAATTGGCACATTGGAAGACCAAATTGTTCGATCGCTGGTATCAGATCCAAATCGAGCATATTGATGCCACCGAACCCCATGACGTGCAGGTGAATCAGACGATTCGGGTGAAAGCCCAAATCAATCTGGCCGGGTTGAATCCCCAAGATGTGCGGGTGGAACTGTACCAAGGCCCCCTGGATGATAAGGGACACATCGCCAACGGTACGGCTGTGGTGATGGAGCACCAAGGTCAAAACCCGGACGGTCGCTGCATCTACACCGCTGATGTGGTTTACAACAGCAGCGGTCTGCACGGACTGTCGTTGCGGGTACTGCCCCACCACGAATACCTCAGTTCTCCCTATGAACCACGCCTGATTTTGTGGGCGAAGTAGGCAGGTAGTTAATTTTTTGTGTGCTCAGCGCACAAAAAATTAACTATTAACCTAGGGTCGTGGATTGAATAAAACCGCAACCTGTAGGGGCGGATTCTGCTGTCAACGCCATTGCAGGATGTAGATTGATCCGCTAAATCAGCCCCTATAACCCTATAAATAGTGATCTAATGAAATAGTGATCTAATGTAATTGCCTAGATGTCAGATCAAGGACGCGGAAACTGCGCCCCTACAACCGGGATCGATGCAATTGTAGGGATTGGATTACCCAACCCTCGTAGATTCGGCAATCAAGCCTTAAGGGATCTGCAAATAAATAAAATACCCAGCGTAGGATGCGTTAGGCTCCAGCCGTAACGCATCATCTTTAGACTATGGGTACTTTATTTTTACGCTCCTCCCTAATCAACCTGGGCAGTTACGAAATGACTTCACAATGACTTCAAAATAACTTCAAAGAACTCACTCCGTTTCCTTTGTGCATCCTTGGTGTCTTAGTGACTTGGTGGTAAAGGTTGGATTAACCACTCAGAGACGAAGGCGCAAAGCATTCACCAAGTTTGTGCAGAGAGTTAAAACCATGGCCTGATATTTTTACAAATATTTTTACAACCCCTAAATCGGCTCTTCTCTAAATCGGCAATGTCTACTACATTGGGCGTTGGTTGCTTATCATCAGCGTTTTACTTCCCATGCCCTCCCTTGCCCACTTGATCGCGGATCACATCGCGACTCAGCCCGATCGCCGCATTACCTTTGCCGAATATATGGAGTGGGCACTGTACCATCCAGACTTGGGGTATTACACCACCCGCGCCTTGGCAATGGGGGCACAGGGAGATTTTGTCACCTCGGCGCATGTGACGGCGGATTTTGGCGAACTGTTGGCGGTGCAGTTTGTCCAGATGTGGCAGATTTTGGGTCAGCCGCAGCCGTTTACGCTGTTGGAAATGGGAGCGGGGCAAGGTGGATTGGCGCGGGATATTCTGCGCTATTTGCAACAGCACCATGGCGACTGTTTTGCGGTGCTGGACTACGCGATCGCGGAAAAATCCCCCGGTCTGCGAACTCTGCAACAACAGGTGCTACAAGATTTTCGGGTGCGCTGGTGCAACTGGGATGAGTTTGCCCCGGACTCGATTACGGGCTGTTGCTTTTCCAACGAATTAGTGGATGCGTTTCCAGTGCATCGGGTGACGGTGCAGGATGGGCAATTGGCAGAAGTTTACGTGACGACTGCGACAGCCCCATCCTCGCAATCCACTGACAGGACACCCCACTTTAACGACCTGATCGCGCCGCTGTCCACGCCGCAACTGGTGGACTATTTCCAATTAATTGGCCTAGAATTTCCCACCTCAGTCTACGAAGACGGCTACACCACAGAGGTGAACTTGGCGGCATTGGACTGGCTGGGGGCGATCGCCCAACGGCTACATCGCGGTTATGTCCTCACCATTGACTACGGCTACTTAGCCCCCCGCTATTACCATCCCGCCCGCAGTCAAGGCACCCTCCAGTGCTATTACCAACACTCACACCACAATGATCCCTATCGCTGGATTGGGCAACAGGACATCACCGCCCATGTGGATTTCACCGCCCTGCAACGACACGGAGAACGCTGTGGACTGACAACGCTGGGCTATACTCAGCAGGCGTTGTTTTTGATGGCCTTGGGATTGGCCGATCGCATCGCCGCCCTGGCTAACTCCAATGCTGTGCTCACAGGCCAAGACCTCAGCCAATTCCTGCGTCGTCGAGAAGCCCTACATTCACTGATCAATCCCATGGGACTGGGTAATTTTGGCGTGTTAATTCAAAGCAAGGGTGTGCCGGAGTGTGACTTGCGGGGGTTAACGGGCGGCTAATCTGTCAGTTGGCGATCGGGCACATCTATGGGTTGGGGCACTGGCGGTTGAAACCGCAGTCTAGAATAGACCTCTTGCACATTGCATGAAAGTCAATTGTTGGGTTGCCAAGATCTCCG
>CAZJZR010000271.1:0-5589 GCA_964550475.1 uncultured bacterium | reverse complement strand
CCGCAATGAACGCCCCCGGAACAACGGGAAACTCAAAGGCCAGACCGTCGATGATGGCGGCAAAGAAGAGGGCGGTGGCTTTGGGCGTGGCAGACGGAATGGAGAGATGGGCAATCATGATTGAAACCTCTTGAGGGAGCGGTGGATCGGATGGGGTTAACCGTTGGATTTGCAGATCCCTAGTATCAGACTAGGTATGCAGAAAAGCGAGGTTTTCCTGTGCCTGTAGCGAGTGGGGGGCTTTGGCTGGGATATAAACAAACACTCCCGGTTGCAAGTTGATAGCTTGACCGTTGAGGGTGAGGGTGCCACTGCCTTCTAAGATGGTGACGGCAACATTGCGGGTGGCAGTGTGTTCTGGGATGACGGTGCCTGCGGTGAGACAAATGACGGAAATGCTGCCGTCTTCAGTTTTGACTAGCGTTTTGCGTTGGACACCGGGCTTGGAGTAGTCGGTTTGGTCGTGTAGTTGGGTGGTGAAGGATGGTTGTCCGGTCATGATCAGGCTCCTCTGGCTGGGTCAAGTTAACGGGTCAAGTTGATGGGTCAAGTTGGCTGGTTGGATCAGTTGAATGCACATCAGACAGAATCGGCATGGCGGCGCGACAGTGGGCGCAAAACCAGCTAATTTGCTGCTGCTGAAAGTGGCGCAGGAGTGGATAGTCACAACATGGGCATTTATGCAGAGTCATGGGTCTGGTGGTGAATTGGTATGAATGTATGAGTTGAGGGGGGCGATCGCCCCTGGCACGACAATTTTGGGCATTGCCGCGTGGTGAAGATACAGATGAGCCGCCGATCTCAGCACAATTTCGGAATAGACAATTTGCTGAATGGCTAAACTGGGCGCACGGTTAGCGGCAACACCATAGGCAGTGATTTCCCCGGCCAAACTGAAGTCGCTCTGGGTCAGGTAGTGGTGATAATCGTGGATGCCCTGCCACATGAAGCCATAGATGGGATTGGGATAAATGGCGGCATCGTAACTGTCTGCCGCAACCCACAGATGGCCTTGGGCGATGTCGGCGAACATGGCAGGGGCAGAGTCGTAACGCGGGTATGCGGAAAATTGCAGATTCAACGGCAATTGTTGGAATTCTGCCGTTAGCCAATCGCAGAGTTGCCCGATGGTTTCCTCTGCAACCATGGCGGGTGGGCTGTCGAGGTACAGTTTGGCCAAGGTGATGACTTGCGAGTCCGTGGTGTGGATGGGTGGGGGTGTCATTGCTTTACCCTGCTTCCATTTCAGATGCACTGTCAGATCCAATGTCAGATGTAATGTCAAATCAATTTCATCTACTGCTACTGTGACAGATTGACCTGAGAGGTTCCTTAAGCTAGCTCATGATTAGCCAGAAAATCCTCGTAACTGCCCAGCCTAACCCTCGCCCTCACCCTAAATCCCTCTCCCAAGTAGGGAGAGGGACTTCAATCCGGCTCCCCTTCTCCCCACTTGGGAGAAGGGGCGGGGGGATGAGGGCAAGGCAGTTACCTGGGGAGTTACAAATCCTCTAAATTAGAGGCAATTCAGCACCCCCGTTTGTTAGGCCAGTCCTCCCATGCCCGTCACCGTTGAGCAATTGCACCGCATTTTGATTTTGTCTGGGTTGGCAGCGGATCAGCTTGCCCAACTGCAACCCCATGCCAGGGTGCAACCCTACCGTCGGGGGGAAATTATTTTGCATGAGGGCGATCGCCTACCGCCGCAATTATTTGCTGTCCTGACGGGTCGGGTGGCGATTAAGAAAACCGCCTCAACGGGGAAGGAAACGCTGATCCGCAGTTTGCCAGCGGGAGAATTGTTTGCCGCTCCGGCTCTGTTTGGTAATGGCACCGCTCCGGCCACCGCCGTTGCCGAGCAGGACTGCGAGATTCTCACCATTGGCCGCACGGTTTTGTTAACGATGATTCAGCACAACCCAGAACTGGCGTTGCAGATCATTGCGGTGCTAACGGAACGCTTACAACACCTGCATCAAACGGTGCATGGGTTAGCGTCAGAACGGGCGATCGTGCGCTTGGCACAGTGCATTCAAACGGCAGCGATCGCAGAAGGGACTGAAGCAACGGCTGAGGGGCTGGTGCTACGATCGCCGCTGTCCTATGCTCAAATTGCCGGCAGCATTGGCATTACCTACGAAGAATGCGCCCGTCTGTTTAAGCAAATCCAGGGAATTGTGCAGTACAGTCGGGGCGGCAAGATTGTAGTGTTGGATTGGCAGAAGTTGGGGGCGATCGCGGGGGGAGACGTGGGGGAGTGAGGGAGTGGGTGGGTAGGGGAGTGAGTGGGTGGGTGGGTGGTTTGTTATCAAGCATCACCCATTACATTACCGATTACCAACCCGCTATGGGGACTCTGAAATGTTTGACGATTTTCTAACGTTTGCAGGGCTGACATCGTTTTTACGTGTTCACCTTCATCATCGCGGATATTCACAAACACATCGTAGAGTGTATCGACAGCGGGGCGGCGGAATGGCTGTTCTGCGATGTATTGTGTTTCTTCAAACATATACAGATCGCCATCCCGGTAGTAATTGATCGCGACTGGGGGAGCGGGTTGGGTCTGCAATGCGGCGGCATGGGTGGTCAGGTAGTGATCGTAGGTATGGTAAGCGTGGGTTTCGATCAACTCCATCAGGTAATAAGCGTGCTCAGGAGTTAGCAGATAGAGCACGACAACCACCCAGTAGTAGGCCACCGCCACATGCTGGGCGATCGCCCGATCCAACCAGCGGCGATTCCCACCCAACGATTCCATAATCAATAGGTGGTGCAATTCATTCCAACTTTCGGCAAAGTGAACCTTCAACAAGTCGGCTCTGCGCCACCAACCCAGCGTTTCATACAGATGCAGCACTGACAAATAGGCAAAGTACGGCACACGGGCGATCGTTTCCAGCGCGTAGAACCGAGCATAGGGGCGATCGCGGTAAATCCCATCCACCACCAAAACGAAAAAGCTGACAATCAGCCGCATCAAACCTTTCATGGTGCAATTCTCCTGAGCCAAAGCTATTCAGGTAAATGGGGTGTTGCTGAATAGCAGGATGAATTGAAACGAAGTTTCAATTCATCCAACTCTTAGCTCATCCCTAAATTCAGCAACGCCGTAAATGGTATTGGGGTGATTGAACTGGTGCTTGAACTAAATCCTGTTCACTCAGCCCGTTGCATCCTTCTATGCTGTACTAAGGCTGCAATTGGTTCTATGAGCTAGCTCAAGTTGAGTAACTGGATGTTGACTGTGTATTAGACCTCTTGCAAATTAGGTTCTACGCCGCCAATCTCTGCCCTCATCCCCCATACCCCTTCTCCCAAATTGGGGAGAAGGGGAGCCAGATTCAAAGTCCCTCTCCCAAATTTGGGAGAGGGCTTAAAGCCCTTCGGGCATACAAGAAAAGGGTGAGGGCGAAGATCTTGGCAACTCAACAATTGACTTTCATGGAATGTGCAAGAGGTCTATTGTTGTGAAGTTGACAGAATTACCAGTTTTTACAGACACTAGCTTAAATACAGTTTTGGTGGGTCGCTGACGTGGAGATTCAAATTGGACGGGGCAAAACTGCCCGCAGAGCCTATGGCATTGACGAAATTGCCCTAGTGCCGGGTCAACGCACCTTAGACCCCACTTTGGCTGACACCCGGTGGCGGATTGGCAACATCGAACGGGAAATTCCGATTATTGCCAGTGCCATGGATGGGGTCGTGGACGTAAACATGGCGGTGCAACTGTCCCAATTGGGCGCGTTGGGAGTCTTGAACTTGGAAGGGGTGCAAACCCGCTATGCCGATCCCAACCCCGTATTAGACAAAATTGCTTCAGTGAGCACCAGCGAGTTTGTGCCATTGATGCAACAACTGTATGCCGAACCGATTAAGCCCGAACTGATTCGGCAACGGATTCAAGAGATTAAGAGCCAAGGCGGCATTGCGGCGGTGAGTGCCACGCCAGTTGCAGCGATGAAATTTGGCGCGATCGTGGCCGAGGCCGGAGCCGATCTATTCTTCATCCAAGCCACTGTGGTGTCCACCGATCACCTCGCTCCCGGCAACGTTGCGCCGCTGAATTTGGCGCAATTCTGCCAAGAGATGCCGATGCCTGTGGTGATGGGTAACTGCGTCACCTATGAAGTCACCCTGCATCTGATGCGGGCGGGTGCAGCAGCGGTGATGGTGGGAATTGGCCCTGGTGCCGCCTGTACCTCCCGTGGTGTGTTGGGTGTGGGCGTACCCCAGGCAACCGCGATCGCCGACTGTGCCGCTGCCCGTGACGATTTCCACCGGGAAACTGGCAAATATATCCCCGTGATTGCCGATGGCGGTTTGATTACCGGGGGCGACATTTGCAAATGTATCGCCTGCGGAGCCGATGCGGTGATGATTGGTTCCCCCTTCGCCCGTGCCAAAGAAGCTCCCGGTCGCGGCTTCCACTGGGGCATGGCTACCCCCAGCCCCGTCCTGCCCAGAGGCACCCGGATTCGCGTCGGCAGCACTGGCACCCTCGAACAAATTCTGCGTGGCCCCGCTCAACTGGACGACGGCACCCACAACCTCCTGGGCGCACTCAAGACCAGCATGGGCACCCTCGGCGCGAAAGACATCCGGGAAATGCAACAGGTGGAAGTCGTGATCGCGCCCTCGTTGCTCACCGAAGGCAAGGTCTACCAAAAAGCTCAGCAATTGGGGATGGGCAAATAGAGAAAATAGGTAATGGGTGATTGGTACTTGGTAATTGGTAGTTGATCAGTTGTAGGTTGGGTCAAGCAAGGCGCGACCCAACAGCGTTAATTTACCTATTGGGTTTTACCTGTTGGCTGGCGATCTTGGGTGTTGAGTTTCGCTAAGTCTCCACCCAACCTACGACGATGACTACGACTTTGCATCATGTCCTCTATCCAACAGGTGTTCATTAGCTTGGGGGTGCAGCAGTTCAACCCCTTAGTGGACTTTTACCAACAGGTATTGGCTCAGCCGCCTCAGTTGCTCAAACCAGGGGTGTATGCCGAATTTCACTACGTTGGGATGCGGTTCGCCCTTTACTCAGTGCCACCCTCCAGCCCGATCGCCTCACCCCCACCTACGGTTTGCCATCACAGTCCTGGATTGGCGATTTGTCTGCAAGTGGTGGATTTGCAACAGGTGTTAGGACGGGTACAGGCCGCGATCGCCCACTATCCCCATCCCTGCATGGCCGCGATCGGCCCCATCCTCACCCCCTCCCATGGCCGCGAAGTGCATATCCTCGATCCAGAGGGCAATCGCTTAATTTTGTATGAACCGCACGGGTCTGCGTCGTAACGGTATGCAGGCATGGTGTAAATTGGCTGCAAGTCTACTCACAGATTGCTCAAGCACTCGCCGATTACCCATTACCGATCATCCCTCCCGTGCCCATCCCCAAACTCTCCCGCCTCAAGCCCTATCTCTCCTGGTTGATTTTGGGAGGGACACTATTTTTTCTCGCCAGTGCTGTGCGGGACAATTGGCAACAGGTCGCGGCGATTCGGTTGGATGGGCGGGGATGGCTGTACGTGGGGTTGGCGTTGGCGGTAACATTGCTGTCTCACATCTGGGCGGGTTGGGTCT
>CAZJZR010000270.1:0-5599 GCA_964550475.1 uncultured bacterium | reverse complement strand
CGATTCACCCGGTTCCTACTCCCTAATCCCCATATAATTTGGCGAAGGTATTGATCCAGGAATTAAGTTTCATCCGGATTGTTTAAATATTTGCGACGGAATTCATCGGTAAACATGCTGGACTGTCCGTTGGCGTAGGTTCACGGGCTGGCTCAAATTACGCAGGATGTCTATCAAAACAACTGCGGCTGGGGGATTTTCGGAAAAATCATCGCCCCGCGATCAGTGTAGGGACACGGCCTGGGCCGTTGATTGATGGCCAGATTCCTTAGAGGTCGTCAAAAAATAAGCTGAACATTTGGCATTGGCTGTCAGCTAATAGCTATCAGCTAACAGCCAAACAAGCTCTTAGGCCGGTTGTTGATCTGGCTGGTCATCGTCGTCCGGTGCCGCAGTCGAGGCAGGGGGTGGGGCAGTGAATTGCGGCAGTTTGTCCACCTGAAAATATTGGTGAAATTTATCGGTGACTTGCAGACGGAACGATCGCCCCTCCGGTTGGCGGCGTTTGCGGACAAACCCCTGCTCCACCAATTCTTGGACGTGCTGGTAGGCGTTGGAACCCCGCAGGTTGACCAGTTCGGTTTGCGACAACGGCCCCCTGAGGGCGATCGCCGCTAAGGTTCGCAAGGCACCCAGTCCCAAATCCACAGGCAGCAGCGTTTCTACTAATGTCTGATAGGCCGATCGCAGTTGCAGAATGTACCCATCTGGCGTTTCGACAATTTCTAACGCGCTGTCTCGATGGGCATAGTCGCTCATCAGTTCAATTAACCCCTCTTCCACCGCATCGCGATCGCAGCGGGCATACTCCGCAATTTCCGCCACGGTCAGGGGTTTACCCTTGAGATACAAAATCGCTTCGATGGTGGTGGCAAGGCGCGGCATTGGCTGAGGCTGGGTGGACGAAATAGGGTGAGAGAGTGGGTGCGTGGATGCAGAGCCTATGGTATCCGTATCCTACAGGATGGACTGGAATTCCTCTGAATTGAATTTCTGGTGCAAGTCCCATTTTGGGGGATTGACCACGATGATCGATGATCGACGATTAGGATGTCTATAGCGATTTAGATCCAATCCATTCATGCAACCCGTGTCTTCCCACTCCGATGCCATCACGTTAGTGATTTCAGAAATTGTTGAACCCAGTTTAATTACCCAATACGAGGCATGGGCTAAGGGGATTAATCATGCAGCGCAACAGTTTCCAGGTTTTGTGGGTGTAGAAGTGATTCGCCCTCGCGATCACGATTATCCAGAATATGTGGTGATTGTGAAATTTGACACCTATACCAATTTTAGAAACTGGATGACTTCATCCACCTATCACGACTGGATTAACCGTTCCCAGCAGTTTATTACGACGCGATCGCTCCAGGAATTGCCCACGGGGATGGAATTGTGGTTTACGTTGCCCAAGACGCGATCGGCGAAAAACAGTCAACCAGCCTATTACAAACAAGTGATCATGGGTGTGATCACGGTCTATCCCCTGATTTTGCTCTCCAACGCCCTACTTGGCCCCGTTTTAGCGGGTCTCCCCTTCCTGCTGTCGCTGTTTATCTCGGTGATTTTTGTCTCCGCCCTGCTCACCTACCCCGTCATGCCGTGGCTGACTAAGGTGTTGAGTTTTTGGCTGTATCCAGTGCGGAAGTGAGGGGAGGGGGGAAAGTGGATGGTGGATGGTGGATGGTGGATAGTGGATGGTGGATAGTGGATGGTGGATGGTGATAAGTGGTGAGTGATGAGTGATGAGTGGAAGATTGGTATTGGCTGTATGCGTTGGCTTCGACTTCGCTCAGCCAACGCATAAGCCAATCCGTGCCTTGAGCGAAGTCGAAAGGCACAACCGCACCAGATAACCCATCTGATTCACCATCCACCATTCACTATCCACTTCCCCCTTCCCCCTTCCCACTTCCCACTTTCCCCTCCCCACTTCCCCATCGGGTCATAAAAGGGCAAGATCATATAACCTGTAGGGTTCGTTCGTTGACCGTTGGCTCAGCAGTTGCTCCCTCCCTTCGGGCTGAAGTTTTTCTTTGTCTATCCACCATGAAGTCCTATCTTGCCGCTGCTATTCAAATGACCAGTCTGCCGGATTTGCACAAAAATTTGGCGCAGGCTGAAGAGTTAATCGAGTTGGCGGTGCGCCAAGGTGCAGAGTTGGTAGGGTTGCCAGAAAACTTTTCCTTTATGGGAGAAGAGGAGGACAAGATTAGACAGGCGGAGGCGATCGCCCGTGAAAGTGAGAAGTTTCTCAAAACCATGGCGCAGCGGTTCCAGATCACGATCATGGGCGGTGGCTTTCCGATTCCGGTTGAGAGTGGCAAGGTCTACAACACCGCGTTGATGGTGGGGCCAGATGGGCAAGAAATGACCCGCTACGAAAAAGTGCATTTATTTGACGTAGATGTGCCCGATGGTAATACCTATCAGGAATCCAGCACGGTATTAGCGGGGGTGAAATTGCCCTCCATTTATCCATCCAAGGATTTGGGCAATCTGGCCTTATCCGTTTGTTATGACGTGCGGTTCCCGGAACTGTACCGCCACCTGTCCCAAATGGGGGCGGAGGTGTTGTTTGTCCCTGCCGCCTTTACCGCCTTTACTGGTAAGGATCACTGGCAGGTGTTGTTGCAAGCACGGGCAATTGAAAACACCTGTTATGTGATTGCCCCAGCCCAAACCGGAATTCACTATGCCCGTCGTCAAACCCATGGTCATGCCATGGTGATTGACCCGTGGGGGCTGGTGCTGTCGGATGCGGGTGAGAAACCGGGGATCGCGATCGCGGCCATTGAACCGACTCGGTTGGAACAAGTGCGCCGCCAAATGCCCTGCTTACAGCATCGGGTCTTCGTTTCGTAGTAGCTTGTTTCCAGCCAATTGTTTACCCTGAACTTTTATCCGGCTACTTCTCCCATACGATTATAAGTTTGGTTAATGCTCACCGCCAACAGTAACCCTGTAAACTAGACCATTTCGACCTTAACGACGTATAACTTAACCCCAACATTTAACCATGGTTAATGCGATCGCCTGGGCCAGTCACCTCCTACCAACAGGTTTCCTTCCCTCTGTCCTTACCCCGCTGTTAGCCACTGCCGTTGACGTTGCTGAAACCAGCGCAACCGAAGCCGTGGATCCGGCGATCGTGCTGGCTGGCGTATTTCTCAGCTTGGTGGTGATTTACCTCGCCAGCAAAATCGGTGGGGAAATTTGCATTCGCTTAGATCTGCCCCCCGTCTTAGGTGAATTGGTCATGGGTGTGGTGGTGGGTGTTTCCGCCCTGCACCTGCTGGTGTTTCCCGAAGGCAACCTTGACAGCAGCAGTTCCCTGATTATGCAACTGTTGCAAGCCACCACCACCCTGAGTCCTGGCGCAGTGCAGGCCACCTTTGAGGCGCAGAGCGAAGTCATTTCCGTCCTGGCCGAAATGGGCGTGGTGATCCTGCTGTTTGAAATTGGGCTGGAATCTGACCTTAAAGAACTGATTCGGGTGGGGCCACAGGCAACGGTGGTGGCCGTGACCGGGGTGGTTGTGCCCTTTGCCGCCGGTACGGTTGGTCTGGTATTGCTGTTTGGGATGCCAGTTATCCCTGCCGTGTTTGCTGGAGCCGCCCTCACCGCCACCAGCATTGGCATCACCGCCAAGGTGCTGGCCGAAATTCAACGACTCACATCCACAGAAGGTCAAATCATCATTGGTGCGGCGGTGTTGGATGACGTGCTGGGGATCATCGTGTTGGCGGTCGTTGCAGGCTTGGCTCGCACTGGAGAAATTGTCCTGTCTAATGTGGTGGTACTGATCATCAGTGCCGCTGCATTTTTGATCGGTGCGGTGGTGCTGGGTCGCTTCCTCAGCCCCTACTTCATGGCTCTGGTCGCCAATTTGAAAACCCGTGGCCAACTGCTAATTTCCGCCTTAATTTTTGCCTTCTTCCTCTCCTATGTCGGCGCGGCGATTCAGTTAGAAGCGATTTTGGGTTCCTTTGTGGCGGGTCTGGTGCTGGCGGAAACGGAACGGCAAAAGGAACTGGAAGAGCAGGTCTTGCCGATCGCGGATATGTTCGTGCCCATCTTCTTTGTTGTCGTCGGTGCCCGGACGGATTTGGGTGTGTTGAACCCGACGGTGCCCAGTAATGTGGAAGGGCTGAAAATAGCCGTATTTTTAATCATCATTGCCATCATCGGTAAGATGGTGACCGGATTGGTGGTGTTTGGTAAGCCAGGAATTAACCGGTTGGCGATCGGGGTGGGGATGATTCCACGGGGTGAAGTCGGACTGGTATTTGCCAACATCGGTTCCGTCAGCGGCGTGTTATCTCCTGCGCTGGAAGCCGCCATCATCATGATGGTGATTCTCACCACCTTCGTCGCTCCCCCCTTCCTGCGGGTGGCCTTTTCCATGGGCAAGGCTGACCCACCCTCCAGCGATGCCTTACCCGCCTCGGATGCCGTTCCCCTGCCCACCCCCGAAGCCAGCACGGTAGATGCAAAATTAGGTCAGGATTAATTAATCGGTAATTGCTAATTGCTAATTGCTAATTGGTAATCGGTAATCGGTAATCGGTAATTGGTAATTGGGCAGTGGCTACCGGATTAGCTCGGTGGCAACTGCCCATCCACCATGCACTATCCACTATCCACCATGCACTATCCCTTATGCCTCTGATTAAAGTTCAAACCTCTATCCCCAATCCCGATCCGGCGTTGACGGAGACGTTGTTGAAACAGTTATCCGCCAGCTTGGCTAAGCACGTTGGCAAACCCGAATCCTATGTGATGACTGCCTTTGAGCCGGAAGTGGCCATGACCTTTGGCGGTAATCTGGGGCCAACCTGCTACATCGAAGTCAAAAACATTGGCAGCATGACTTCCGCCCAGACTAAGGCCATGAGCCAAGATTTCTGCCAGAAAATCAGTGATACGTTAGCGATCCCGCAAAATCGGATTTACATCGAGTTCAATGATGCCAAAGGGGCGATGTGGGGTTGGAACGGCTCCACCTTTGGGTAGGCAGTTAGTTGGGTAGGCAGTGATTAGGGAAGCGTCTACCCACGCCGCCATTGGCTTGAAATACAACACCCCGTGCCTAGAGTCTGCCTATGGTTATCATAAGTAATTCCTATGATCGCCATAAATGGGTTAAACGTTGAAGAGAATGAGAATTTCTGCAAAATAGGTACGCCTGCTTCTTAAAATTTAAGTTGGATCGTAACTATTCATACTCTCCTAAGGTGAGAGAAGCGTCGGACTCGCCCACGTATTTCTATGCTCAGGCAGGGTGAATAAGTACGTACTAACGATCTATTGTTCGAGGAGAAGCAGCGATGCCGATGGCAGTGGGCATGGTAGAAGTTTTGGGCTGGCCTCCAGCCTTAGCAGTGGCGGATGTGATGGTTAAGGCCGCCCGTGTGACGTTGGTGGGCTATGAATTGCTCAGCGGCGCGTTTGTGACAATCATTGTCCGGGGTGATGTGGCCGAAGTGAAGATGTCCGTGGAAGCGGGCATCCGGGCGGCGGAGAAGGTGGAACCCTTTTTCCCTGGCGATAAGTTGAAAGACGGCAAATTGTTGCTCTCCTCCCATGTGATTCC
>CAZJZR010000269.1:0-5601 GCA_964550475.1 uncultured bacterium | reverse complement strand
AAGATCCAACCCCGCACACCCCAGATTGTCAGTTTTCAGATCAATGGTCAGGAGGCTCCAGCCAAGTTGGTCATCCCGGTGCAACAGGGGATGCCGGTGCCGTCGATTCAAGTCAGTTGGCAGGTGCGCGGCGGCTCCAAAACCCAGGTGCAGCTCACTCCGGCTCCGGGTACAGTGCCCCTGACGGGACAGATTTCCTTCCCCCTCAGCCCCCAAGGCAGCAGCACGATCGCCCTACAAGTGACAACACCCACCGGCGAGGTGATCACGCGATCGGTGTTGCTGGAATCCTTACCCCAAGAGCCTCCGGCGTTGATCAGCGTGTCTCGCCCCGCCCAATTACCCAAACTGGCTCCCCCCATTTCCACCGATGCCTCTGGCCTGATGCCCGCGCCGACCACCTCTCCCGCTGCTCCACCCCCGGTCGGCGCACCCCAACCCAACCGCCGCGATCGCCTCTCCCCCTCCGAACAACCACCCCAATTCGGGCAGTAGGGAACTGACAAACGCGGCTAATGTCTGGGGTTTGGCATGATGGGTTGAACCATCCTCCCCTTGTCAAACAGCCTCTAACGACTCCGCGTTGGCATTGCTGAATCAGGATATGAATTAGAAGTTGGATGAATTGGAACGAAGTTCCAATTCATCCTGCTATTTAGCATCACCTTCCCATTCCCAATTCCCAATTCCCGATGTCCCGTTCATCCACAAACCACCCGAAAGCCAATGCTGGCATCCTGATCCTCCGGCGAGGTGCGTAACCGATAGGCTGAACGGCATCCCTTGGGATGACTGCCCCAGGAGCCGCCGCGTAGCACCCGCCATTGGCGCGATCGCGCTGCTGCTTCAGGTGCCGTGCCGAGGGGACTGGCAGCCTCGCCATCTGGATTCGGCTCCTCGGTATAGTTCGGTCGCCACAGATCGGCGCACCATTCCCAGACATTGCCATGCATATCGCACAGGCCAAAGGCATTCGCCGGAAAGCGTCCCACCGTGCTGGTTTGGTTAGACTGGATGCCTGTCACGCCAACAGTACGACTGACCACCTCACCTCTCACGCTGGCGTTGTAGGTAAATCGACTATCGTAGTTGGCCAAATCGGGGGTGAGGCAAAACCCGCAATGGAATGGTGTAGTGCTGCCAGCCCGACAGGCATATTCCCACTCCGCCTCAGTTGGTAAGCGATAGGCTCGTTTGGTGTAGTGGGATAGGCGATCGCAAAATTCCACCGCTTCGTACCAAGACACCTGCTCCACAGGTCGTTGATCCCCCTGAAACTGTGACGGATGGGGTGACAGATCCAGATTGACCTTGGGCAGAGCGGCGATCGCCCGCCATTGCACCTGCGTGATCGGATAACGACTGATGCGAAAATCCGCTAACCGAACCACATGCTGCGGGCGTTCAGTCGCGTAGCCATTCTCAGTTTCCGGTGAACCCATCAAAAACGTGCCACCCGGAATATCCACCATTTCCAACACTGCCATGGCCACCGGAGTGGTCAGCACTTCCCGCACACAACGCGCCTGACTCCACGCCCGCTGGATCTTGCGGCCATTGTGGTTAACCGTCGCCACCTCAAATTCAATCACGGTACTGCTGAGGGGCGGAGCCGTCACCGTATAAATCCCCAAACTTGGCTGGACGGGTACGGGACTGCTAATGAGGGGACTATCTAAGCGTAAATTGCCCAGGTTAAAGCTGTCGGTTAGGGCTAGGGGCGGATGCGAGGGATGTTGCGGCTCTACGTCGATCACAATGGCGTTGGGTAACGGTTCACCCCCTCCTGGGGAAATAATGTTGCGGGCTGTGCCCACGTGTTCCTCCCCTGATGGCGAGTGAACGGTTACAGCGTTGGCAGTTGGCGGAACATGCCGCAGATCCGGTTCTGTGGCGGCAGGAGGGGGAGAAGGGGGGAAATCCGGGCGGGTGGTCTGGGGGCGAGGTGACCAAAACTTCAGCATCTGTCCATGGCTGTGATCGCCCACACTGGTTAAATCCTGCAACACCGCCTGCGCCGATCGGTAACGATCCGCCACTGGTTTTTGCACCATCCGCTCTAAAACATAGGTGAGGCGATCGCTAATTGGGTTACGGATGCGTTGCAACACCTGCCGCCAAATCCAGCAAAAATTGGCATAGTCAAACAAATCCAACGGGCTACAGCCGGTCAGCAAATACAAGCAAGTCACCCCTAACCCGTAAATATCACTGCTGTATTCCGCTTTCCCCGTTTCCTGCTCCGGTGCCCCAAAGCCCACACTGGATAACCGAGTACCCGGTTTAATCAAATTGGTTTGCGTCAGTTGCTTCGATGCGCCAAAATCCACCAGGACATATTTGCCATCACTGTACCGCCGAATAATGTTATCCGGTTTAATGTCGCGATGGATAATCCGATGACCGTGGATAAACTCCAGGACAGGTAAGAGATCCAATAACAGCGATCGCACCTGCATTTCCCGAAACGGTTGCCCTTGATCCACCAACTCCTGCGCTAACGTCACCCCATCAATAAACTGCTGTACTAAATATTGTCCCGGCTGATCCCCATGACCTGAGTCATGATCAACCTGAGGTTGACTGAAAAACTCAAACAGCGTCGGGATTTGGGGATGTTGATCTAACCGAATCAACCGTTCCGCTTCCTGCTCAAACATCCGCAGCGCAATCTGCCGCGACTCCCCCTGTACTCCCACTTCTGGGTAAAACTGCTTAATCACGCATAACGCATGACCGCGCCCACTATCCCGCACCAAATAGGTGCGACCAAACCCACCCTGTCCCAACAATTTCACAGGGTGATAACGGTTCCGCAACAAAAACGGAGCACCGCATTTTTGGCAAAATCGACTACCATCCGAGTTGAGATGGGAACACTCGGCCTTTAGGCAAGGCAACATAAGGCAGCTACAACTATCGCATGGGATATGTCACACACGGGATATCAAACCAACTCATTGCAGCGAGGATGGCTGTCCCAACGGTTAAAACCCTATTTCTCCATCCTCAGTAGATCGCAAACGGGGATACATGTACATCGGCTGTACTTCATAGATATGAAAAATGCTATAAACTTTAGGAAGATGAAAACAACTGTATGATTTGCATGGGAAACTGCTGATCTGCACTGGAGTCGAGTTGACCACAGTTGGATGCAGTCCTGCCAACGTCGATGTTGAACGATGGAACAATGGTTAGAGGCATCACTGAGTTTTACCAATCTTTCTGTTCAACATCAGGATAAGCGGTTTGAAATTCTGGTCAAATTCTTAAATAGACTGTAGCTAGCCTAGAAATAGCGGCTCTAACAATTATTTTGCGACTTGCGAATTTTGTTGATCGGGTCTATCTACCACAAATGATCAAAGCGCACGTAACCGTTCACTCCCCTAAGGGGGAGGAACCAGCGGGCACAGCCCGCAACCCTTTTTCCCTGGGGGGATGTGAATGGTTACGATCAGACCGTTCAATTATCGTTAATGACTATCTGCATATGCTACTCACGCATCCAGGGCTAAAAGATCTGCTGTCAATTAATCAATACAGTACAGAAAAAGCCGCCGGGTTTCTGTCGATTGAAACCCATCTGCCGAAGATAGTTAAAACGATCACAACTCAAATTCCCAACTATCGAGTCGCGCTGCATTTACGTCGGGAATATCGCCACATTGCCATGGGTTTGCGGTCTCTGAAGCTGAAAGATGTTGATACGATCATTGTGATGGAAATTTATCTACAACACGTTTTCATCACCCTGCCATTGCTGGCGTTGACGGGCAAAACTGTATTGTTGTTGCTGCACGGTGATCAACAATTTGCGTTGAAAAATTGGGTCAAGGCGATTGGCCTCAACTATGTCAAGTTGTTTCTCAAAATGGCAAAATTCAAAGCGGTTTTGTTGGAGATTGATGACACAATTTTGCCGTCAGAGGTACAGATTCCAGATGTGTCTAAAATCGTCATTCCCCACCCGATGCGAACGGATGTGGAACCGCGATCGCAGATGGGAGAGCGATCGCCCGCAGACCGCCCGATCAAAATTGGGGTGGTGGGCATTATTCGAGCTGATAAACCGATTGCCAAATTGGTGCAGCAGTTAAAAACATACGTCGCCAACCACCCAGGGACGTGTGAATTGATTTTAGGAATGCCGCTGAATCAAAAGCCCTCTGACATGGATTGGAGTGGTGTAACCATTTGTGACACCACCTCCGAAGCCGACTATTTTAAGGTCTTAAAAGACTTGGATATTTTGGTTTCATTTTACAATCGTGACAGTTATTACTATCGAGCCAGTGGGGTGATTAATGATGCCCTCTGTAGTGGTTGTTTTTGCATTGCCCCCGACTATCCAGTGATTCGCCATCAATTAACCTGGCCTGTAGAGGTTGGGCTGATGTTTACCAACCTGAATCAAATCGACGCATTATTAGACCAAGCGATCGCCCACATTCGGCAACACGGCCAAGATAATCACTGGTTATGGCGAGAACAGCGATCGACAAAAGTATTAGCCGATCTATTGCTGAATCAAACCCCATCTGCGGCTGTTTGAACGAGTTGTTTGAACGAGCCGTTAAACGGTTGATATTTCCTGTGCAGAGTACAGAAAACGGCGGTGCTGAATAGCAGGATGAATTGGAACGAAGTTCCAATTCATCCAACTCCTAATTCATCTCTTGATTCAGCAACACCCAGGAAACATCAACCGGGCAAACACGCTGTTAACGTCCTGACCAACTGAGCCAACGGTGTGGGAATATCATCAGATATTCTGTGGTTCCCTGTTCTGCCGCATTCAAATTCACGCCGTCCAGGGTTGCCCCTTCCATCGTTGCGCCCGTGATTTGGGTACCCGTCATGTCCGTATCGGCGAGATTGGCACAGCGTAAATCGGCTCCAATCAAGTTAGCGCGACCCATCCGCGCCCCCATCAAATCCGCGCCAATCAAATTCACCTCCATCAGGTTGGCACTCCGCAAGTCAGCCTGACTCAGATCGGCAGCCGTTAGGTTGGAATAACTCAAATTAGCCCCACATAAGGTTGCGCCTGTTAAATCAGCACTGCTCAAATCACTCATGCTCAAATCAATCTGCGCCAAATTCATCCCACGCAGATTGGCACCGTGCAATGATGCCCCTTGAAACTGCCGCTCACCACGTCCATAGCGTTCAATTAACTCTTGGGAATTCATAGGAAGTCTCCTTCATTACGAGTGCGATCGCCGATTGACCTGCGTGCGGTGATGTGGGCAATACCAACACCACTCAACCCGTAAACCCGTGAAGATCTTGGACTAATCGGCTGGATTTCATCGATCTGATTTCATCGATCTAAATGGATCTGACTAAATGGATCTGAATAGATCTGAAAATGCTCGAATGGCATTGGGATTAATTGGTGATTAATTGATGATTACTTAGCCTGACCGCATCAATGCAGAAACAATCACGCTTGATTCAAACGTGCAATCGCAGGTCAATTTACCTGCTGAGTGACATGACAATTTAAGCGGCATGACAATTCAATTGTCGAAGCCAGATTCAGTAGATCGAAAACATAGACATCTCTGGTTAGTTTGAGGGTTGTTGTGGGGG
>CAZJZR010000268.1:0-5608 GCA_964550475.1 uncultured bacterium | reverse complement strand
GTTCTTGTAGATGCGGTTTTAACCGCCCCTCCCCCAAACGTGAAATACGCCCCCAACTCGCCTTGCGCGGAGCCGATGCGATTCACTTGGCTGCGGCTGAAGTCTTGAGAGCCAATCTAGATGCTGCGGATACATTGATATTGATTACCTCAGATCAAGAGTTGCAAACAGCCGCACAACAGTTAGGAATGCAGACCCTTGACCCAGAGGAAGAAGAAAGACAATTCATCGTTCCATAAATCTGGACGTGTTATGAACCCCACACCAATGCCAGCTCTACCTAATAGTCAAGACATTCACCGCCAAGCGATCGCAGTGTTAATTGAACATCTTGGTATTGCCAGAGCCGCAATTTTTCTTGGTGAAACCCGCTGGCAACCCACTGATTATTTGCAACTCAAGCAGCAATTATTCGCCGACGAAACCGTCTCCAGCCTCTATGAAAAAATCCTGCATTGGCGTGAACAACAAAGTCCACCTGTTTAGGAAAAACAGTCTGGAATCATCTGGCGGCACTGTACGAGTTGATGGGTCACTACAGCGACGCAGAACCCTTGTTGGTGCGATATGTGCTAATGCACAGGCTAACGCCAACGCTGGCGATCTGGGAGCAGCAGTTGGGAGCCGACCATCCCGACACCGCCAATAGGATCTGACTTGAGCTTCCACAATCAATCGAATTGCCTTTTTCTTGGATACCCGCAGAGCTATACGCCCCTATGCCACACCATAATCTGTGTACTGTCGGGCATAGGGAGGTTGTAACCCCAAGACAATATCATCCCGGGTTACCCCTAACTTGATCAACTCCTCAGCAATGAGTGCTTCTGTTTGATTTCGCTGAATCCACACCTTGCCCTGCTTAATGTCCAAGTGAATTAGACAGTTATAAATCCTGCGATGCCCAACCCAGCCAATATCAACCACCTGATAATGATCATGGATGGTGTCAGTGACTAACTGCACTTCAATTTCACCATTAGTTGGTTTGGTTTGAGCATACTCTTGCAGAACTTGACAGATACAGTGGCGATACTGGGTGAGTTGTTCGGGAGTTTCTTGATCCATGACTAGTTGATCCATTGCACAATCACCTCATCTACAGGGTTATAGACCAGTAACTTCAGGCCATACTCTCGGACTGATGCCTGGGGTAACGCTCTGCCAAAAAATGATGCGTAGGTGGCAAGCGGTACGGCTAAATACAGAGATCGCTCCGGTTCCAAGGTTTTCAACGCCAATCGATAATTGAGAAATTGCCCCAAAGCCAAATGAAAGTCGAATAACGCTGATTCACTCAAAAAGCTCTTAATCTCAACCGCAATTTTTTCAATTCCTCGTTCTGCTCCCAGCAGTTGCTCAGCTCCCAAATCAATTTTGATTGTATCGTCCTCGCTAAACTCTAACCGTAATGGATCATGAGTAATTACCCATTGATCCTTTTGCAGTGCAGATCTTACTGCTGGATGAAAAATATCTTTAGCAGACATTACTTAATTCTGTCATCACACAGATTACTCATTTTCTACCGTCATCCGCCGCTCTGCAATCAATTCATCAACCAACGATCGCCCCCGTGTCAGACGTTTCCGCATCTTTGCCTGAACCTGTTTGATGGCTTCTCGTTGTGCTGCGATCGCACCAGATTTTGGGCGATGGGATACAGTTGAGATCCGTTGGGTTGCTTTCATCTGACGACAAAAATGTAGCAATGCCTCCAGGAGAAACTCAGGAGCTTGATCAATTTCTTGCAAAAGCTGCTCTTTTAGCGTCATTACTCTTTTGCCCTACGCTACACCTCCATCATAAGCGACTTAATAGATTAGACCGTAAGGGACTGCCCATCCAAGAACAGCAGTTGGGAGCCGACCATCCATCAACCGCCACCAGCCTCAACAATCTAGCGGCACTGTACGAGTCGATGGGTCGCTATAGCGACGCGGAACCGTTGTTGGTGTGATACATGCTGCACATCGCATCCAAACGGTACTGCGATCGCTGTTTTCCAAAAACATTCCAAAGGACGAGGCAAGCGGCCTAAGAAGGGGGTAGAGTAACAACCAGATTGGTTAATCCTTAGTTAGGAAAACGGGCAAAGACGTAGCAATGGCAATGAAACTGGCGAAACGAATTAGTTTGGTAACTCCGTCCATGACCCTTGCGGTGTCGGCAAAGGCCAAGGCAATGGCAGCGGAAGGGTTGGATGTGTGCAGTTTCAGTGCGGGCGAACCCGATTTTGATAGCCCCGCCCATGTAAAAGCGGCGGCACAAAAGGCATTGGATGAAGGGAAGACCAAGTATGGTCCTGGCCCTGGTGAACCGAAATTGCGGGAGGCGATCGCCCGTAAACTCCGGGATGACAACGATTTAGACTATCGCGCCGAAAACATCATCGTCACCAATGGCGGCAAGCACTCCTTATTTAATCTGATGATGGCCTTGGTGGAACCAGGGGACGAGGTGATCATCCCTGCACCCTACTGGGTCAGTTATCCAGAAATGGTGACCTTAGCTGGGGGCACTCCGGTCATTGTGCCCACCGATGCCAGTTGCAAGATCACCCCGGAGCAATTGCGGCAGGCGATTACGCCCAAAACCAAGTTGTTTGTCCTCAATTCGCCCTCAAATCCGACCGGGATGGTCTACACGCCGGAGGAAGTCAAGGCGTTGGCGGTGGTGGTGGTGGAAGCTGACATCACCGTGGTTTCCGATGAAATTTACGAAAAAATTCTCTACGACGGGGCGACCCACCTCAGCATTGGAGCCGTTAGCCCAGAAGCCTTTGCCCGGACGGTGGTCAGCAGTGGATTTGCCAAAGCCTATTCCATGACCGGATGGCGGATTGGCTACCTAGCGGGGCCATTGGATCTGATTAAAGCGGCCTCCAAGGTGCAGGATCACAGCACGTCTAATGTTTGTACCTTTGCCCAATATGGGGCGATCGCGGCCTTGGAAGGGGATCAGACCTGTGTGGAAGAAATGCGGTTGGCCTTTGCCCAGCGGCGGCAGGTGATGCTGGATCGGATTCAAGCGATCCCTGGGTTGACCTGTCCCAAACCCGATGGAGCGTTTTACCTCTTCCCCAACATTGTGGAAACGGGGATGAAGTCGCTGGAGTTCTGCGATGCCTTGCTGGAACAACAGCACGTCGCCGTGATCCCTGGCATCGCCTTCGGTACCGACACCCACATCCGACTCTCCTACGCCACTGACCTCGCCACCATTGAGAAAGGCATGGATCGACTGGAGAAATTTGTGCGATCGCGCATGTAACCCATCGCTATTCTCGTTAGGCGGCTAGGGTGATTAGGTTATGCCGTTTGGGTGTAATCGTTCACATCCCCCCGTGGGAAAAGGATTGCGGGCTACGCCCGCTGGTTCCTCCCCCAAGGGAGAGTGAACGGTTACGTTTGGGTTATGCCGTGGTTGGCGCGGTGACATACCACCATAACCCAACGGCTACCAGTAGCGTCCCCAATTCCACTATTAAGTAGAGCCAATCGTGGAGCGTTAAACTCGTTAAACTAACGTGCAACATATCATCCACCTCCCGTGTCATGGCAGCAGTTCACTCCTATGTTCAAAACTACGCCACTGCCTAGATGGCTACATCAACAATCGCTACATCAACAATCATTGATAGTCTTATCATCCTCCGTTTACAGGGTGAGGATGGGGGATTAGCAACAAACTGTGATGTATCTTGCGCGTGGACAGGAATGATTGTGGTGGTGATTGGGAAGGGGAATCTGGGCAGCAAGCACAAAACTCTGGATCGGTCAACCACAGCAGATTGACCCAATCCAGAGTTCTGGTAGCTCCAGGAGATTTGCGTCCACTGATGCAGAGTAGATGCAGGTTAGCTGTCGCTGCTGGAATTCGCGGCAACTGTTTCGATCGATGGGGTGAGGATTTCGCCAGTGGCGGTTTTCCGGGTCAGCTTCGCGCCCAGTCCTTGGAGCTTAGTTTCCAGTTGCTCGTAGCCGCGATCCAAGTGGTGTAAGCCTTGGACAATGGTTTTGCCGTCTGCGGCCAAGCCTGCGAGGACTAGGGCGGCGGAGGCTCGTAAATCAGTCGCTAACACAGGCGCACCGGACAACAGCGGCACGCCTCGAACGATCGCATTATTTCCCTTCACCCGGATATCGGCTCCCATCCGGTTCAGTTCCGCCACATGGCGCAGGCGATTTTCAAATACGGTTTCGGTAATTACACTGTCCCCATCGGCGAGGGTGAGCAAGGCCATAAACTGGGCTTGCATATCGGTGGGGAAGCCGGGGAAGGGCAGGGTTTCGATGTCCGTAGCGGTAATCACTTCGCTGGGAACAATCCGCAAGCGGTTGGGTGCGTCTTCGATTACTTTGGAGCCAATGTCGCGCAGTTTGGCGATCACGGCTGTCAGGTGGTCGGGCAGGACGGGGGAGAGACTGATTTCGGAGCGGGTAATCGCACCTGCGACTAGGAAGGTGCCAGCTTCGATGCGATCGGGAATGATGCTGTAGTCTACGGAATGCAGGCTGGGTACGCCAGAGATCATGATTGTGTTGGTTCCGGCTCCGCGAATCCGCGCCCCCATGGCACGGCAGAAGTTAGCCAGATCGGAGACTTCCGGTTCCTGAGCCGCATTTTCAATGATGGTTTCCCCATCGGCTAGGGTCGCCGCCATCATCAGAGTTTCCGTTGCGCCCACACTGGGATAGTCGAGATAAATCTTCGCACCCTTGAGGCGGCGGTTGCCCCGTCCCACATAGGCATAGACCACGCCATGGTCAATCTGCACATCCGCTCCCATGGCTTGCAGGCCGCGCACATGCAGGTCAACGGGTCTGGCTCCGATCGCGCATCCCCCCGGTAAGGGCACCCGCGCCACGCCCATCCGCGCCAGCAGAGGGCCAATCACAAAAAAGCTAGCGCGTAATTGGCTGACCAATTCATAGGGAGCTTGGGACTGGCTGATGTGACGGGCATCAACATCCAAAATGTCGCCGTTCCGTTGCAGCTTTACCCCCAGCGAAGCCAGGATGTCGCCCATGGAATGGATATCCGCCAGAGCCGGAATGTTGCGAAGCCGACAATCTTGGGGACAGAGCAGGGCACCAGCCATGATGGCGAGGGCAGAATTCTTCGCGCCGCTGACCTTGACATGACCCCGGAGGGACGACCGTCCCACAATTTCCAGGACTGATTGGTCGGCTTCAGGGGAAGCGGAAGAATCCACAGATCCATTCGTATTGGGCAAGGGACGTTCCTTCAAGATTAAAGTCTGAGGTGTAACTACAACGGTGAACGGGAGGGACTTGCAAATCGGTGCCGATGTTGTACCGGAGCGATCGCGCCCATCTTGTCCACGCAACTTAACAAACCAGCCCATCCAACCGGGTGCTTGCCGGAGCAAGGCGGGGATCACGTTCCACTCAACCTAAACAGGCTGTCTCTAAGATCCGGAAGATCCGGTAGTGATACTTAAACCACTGCCATTGAGCGACGCTGAGCGGCTAGAGTCAGGTGATCTCGTCGGGCTGGGACTGGCGATACTCGGTTTAATTACACCGCAAAGCCACAGCAGTGTCAATTGCAAAGTTATTTAACATACTGATGAGTAAACTGC
>CAZJZR010000267.1:1825-5621 GCA_964550475.1 uncultured bacterium | reverse complement strand
AGACCTTGGCGCAGGGTTTCAATCCCCGTACCACCCCGACCGACGACGACACCGGGACGAGCCGTGCGAACTTCTAGATCGATTTGTTCGGCTTTCCGTTCAATCCGCACTTCCGAGACACCCGCGTTGCTGAGTTGCTTCTCGATGTAGCGGCGGATCTTCCAATCTTCTTCCAGAAGAGCGGGGTACCGCTTGGCATCGGCAAACCAGCGAGAGCGGTGCTCTTGGGTCACCCCCAAGCGAAAACCAACCGGATGAATCTTTTGTCCCATAGCGTTTTACAAGGTCAGGAATAACAAGGTCATGGGTCAAGCGGAGAAATGGGCTGTTCAACGGGTGTTGAGCAGGAATTTAAAGCTGTAGTCTAGTCAGCTTCCATTTCAGCGACTGCCACAGTGATGTGACAGGTGGGACGGCGAATTTGGTAGGCGCGTCCTTGGGCACGGGGGCGGAATCGCTTCAGCGAAGGCCCTTGGTCAGCAAACGCTTGGGTGACGTAGAGGCTGGCGGGGTCTAATCCTTCGTTGTTTTCGGCGTTGGCAACGGCAGAGCGCAACACTTTCAGCACGGGTTCGCAAGCGCGATAGGGCATGAACTCCAGAATCATCAGAGCTTCCCGATAGGAACGCCCCCGAATTTGATCCAACACCCGACGCACCTTGAAGGGAGACATGCGGATATAGCGAGCGATCGCCTTCACTTCATTACTACTGATAAAAGCCATAACTGTTCCTCCCTAGCGGCTTAGCGACGAGCTTTCTTATCGCTTTTGGCATGACCCCGGAATGTGCGGGTGGGGGCAAACTCGCCCAACTTGTGACCCACCATTTGTTCGGTTACATACACGGGTACATGTTGCCGCCCGTTGTGGACAGCGATGGTTAAACCAATCATTTGCGGCAGAATGGTGGAAGCCCGTGACCAGGTTTTAATCACTTGGTTATCGCCCTTAGCACGGGCGTTTTCCACCTTCTTCATTAAGTGATCAGCCACAAAAGGGCCTTTCTTGAGCGATCGCGACATAATCCTGTAGGGGTTGGGTGTTTAGGTGCTAGGTTTTGGATTTTGGGTTGCAGGGATTTGGGAAATTGATTGGGATCAAGCGTGTGGATCATCAGCCACATCGACGACACTCTAGGCCAATCCTTAGCTTTCCCGACCGCCCCGACCACGCTTAGACGACTTACGCCGCCGCCGCACAATAAACTTGTTGCTTAACTTCCGCTTCTTGCGGGTCTTTTGACCCAGAGCAGGCTTACCCCAAGGGGTGACAGGGCCACTGCGACCGATGGGTGCCCGTCCTTCACCACCACCGTGGGGGTGATCCACTGGGTTCATCACACTACCCCGGACTTCGGGACGGCGACCAGACCAGCGTTTGCGACCAGCTTTACCCAAGCTAATGTTGCGGACATCGGTATTGCCGACTTGGCCGATGGTGGCATAGCATTCGCGGCGCACCATCCGGACTTCACCAGAGGGCAACCGCAGGGTGACATAATCCCCTTCCTTTGCCATCAACTGAGCCGAAGCCCCAGCCGAGCGGACAATTTGCCCCCCGCGTCCGGCCACCAATTCCACGTTGTGCACCGTTGTACCCAGAGGCATATTGCCCAAGGGCATGGCATTACCGACTTCAATGGGGCAGTTAGTCCCCGACTGAATGGTGGCACCGATCTTCAAACCAACGGGATGCAAGATGTAGCGTTTTTCGCCATCTTGATAATGCAGCAAAGCAATCCGGGCGTTGCGGTTGGGATCGTACTCAATCGAAACCACCTTGGCGGGAATATTGTGCTTATTCCGTTTGAAGTCAACCAACCGATAGAGGCGTTTGTGACCGCCCCCCCGGTGCCGACAGGTGACCACACCCCGGTTATTCCGACCTTTGGGACGATGCCGGGATTTGGTTAGTGACTTTTCCGGTTCATCACGGGTAATTTCACTAAAGTCAGCCACCGAGTACTGGCGCGTACCGGGAGTATAGGGTCGATAAACACGAATGGCCATTGGGAGATACCTTCAAGAAACCTAAACTTCCGGGAACAGAACGATGGAGTCACCTTCGGCTAAGGTGACAACCGCCCGCTTATAGGTGGGACGAAATCCGGCAAACCGACCAACACGCTTCTGGCGACGAGGGGGATTGGCAGTATTCACCTTCACAACCTTGACTTCAAATAAAGCTTCGATCGCCGCTTTAATTTCCGGCTTGGTTGCGCTGGGGGCAACATCGAAGGTGTATTTGTTGTCTTCTAGGAGTCGAGTTGCTTTTTCAGTAATGATCGGGCGACGAATCAAGTCCGCCAGTTGACCCACATCGGCAGCTCTAACCGCCGTTTTCCGTGCTTCTCTTGCTACTCTGATGGCTCTAGTCACCGTACACCTCCTGAATCTTGTCAAGGGCGGATGTCGTCACGACAATCCGATCCGCATTCAACAAATCAAAGACATTTAACTGATCCGCAGACATCAGCCGGAGGTTGGGGACGTTGCGTGCGGACAGGTAAACGGTTTCGTTCCGCTGGGGCACAATCAGCAGGATCTTTTCATTCGGATCCACACCCCAACGGGCGATCGCGGCCATCAAATCCTTCGTCTTAGGCCGAGCCAGTTGATCGGCAAAATCTTGCACCACTACCAGATCGTCCACCCGACCTTGGAACGCAGTCCGGAGGGCGAGACGACGCTCTTTGCGGTTCATCTTCACGGTGTAATCGCGGGGCTTCGGCCCAAAAATCACCCCACCACCCCGCCACAGGGGAGACCGAATTGACCCCGCACGGGCGCGGCCAGTTCCCTTTTGCCGCCAAGGTTTGCGGCCACCGCCTCTGACTTCGGCGCGGGTTTTACTCGAAGCCGTTCCTTGACGACTGTTGGCCAGTTGGCGCACCACTGCCCGATGCAGGATATCTGCGGCGGATGCTTCACTTGCAACCCGCAGATCCAGAGACGCTTCTCCGGCATCCGCTCCTTGCCAATCTTTTACTGCACAGCTAACCATCGTTCGTTTCCCTTATCACTCCACCGTGGCGAGTTTTCATCATCCATTGGGTAGAGACATCGTGATGCCGTGTCCCTACCGGATATCAATTTGGCGACTTAGCGACCCACTTTTCTGGCGGGAATAATGTTCACCAATGCTCCTGGTTTACCGGGTACGGCTCCCTTAATTAGCAACAAGTTCCGCTCTAAATCAACTCGCACCACGCTGAGTTTCTTAATCGTCACTTGACTGCCACCGAGCCGACCAGCCATCCGCTTACCGGGATACACCCGCCCTGGGGTCGTACCTGCGCCAGTGGAACCGGGCAAACGGTGGTTTTTGGAACCGTGGGACATGGGGCCACGGCCAAAGTGGTGCCGCCGTTGATAACCTGCGAAGCCACGGCCAATGCTGGTGCCGATCAAATCAACGCTTTGGCCTTCGGTAAAGCTGTCTACTTTCACCTGTTGGCCGAGTTCAAATCCGTCTACCGCATCCACCCGGTATTCTTGCAAGTGACGCAGGGAGGGCGCATCGGACTTTTTCAAATGACCCAGTTTGGGCTGATTCAACGCTTTGGGTGCAACTTCGCCATAGCCCAACTGAATCGCAGAATAGCCATCTGTCTGCTTCGTTTTAATCTGGGTTACGACGCATGGCCCTGCCTGAATAACGGTGACAGGCACAGCTTTCCCCTCGTTATCAAACACTTGGGTCATGCCGAGTTTAGTGCCGAGGATGCCGATGGACACGGAACAGATCTCCTTAGATTGACAAACGAAACCAAAAGACAGAACACCATTCAAGGTC
>CAZJZR010000267.1:0-1725 GCA_964550475.1 uncultured bacterium | reverse complement strand
TCACACGACCATCACTAGCCGTTTTCGCAGCCTTCCCGTTTTTGGCGACAATATATGACTATATCTAATGATTGTAGCTTTGTCTACATTTTTCTCAAAAGATTTGAGCTGGACAAATTTCTAGTCATTGAACTACGCGAATCGACGGTGGCTTCGGCTTCGCTCAGCCGCCGTCGATTTCGCTTCTCCAGCTTTGACTTGGGTTAACCGCTCCGTGCCTTGAGCGTAGTCGAACGGCAAAACCCCGAACCGTAAAATATTTTCGAGCAGCCAACAATCTTGTAGTAGGGGCGAATGGCCATTCGCCCCTACCCTTGTTCGGTCAGGCTGGACAGGGTGGGGAAAAAGTCGGGGTAGGAGATGGATGCGGCTTCGGCACGGTGGATGGTGGTGCTGCCCTGGGCACGCAGAGCCGCGATCGCCAAACTCATGGCAATCCGGTGGTCGGTATGACTGTCCAACTCTGCGCCTTTCAGGTCAGTCCCCCCGGTAATTTCCAAGCCATCGGGTAGTTCGGTGACACTTGCCCCCATTTGGGTCAGTTGGGTGGCCATCACCGCGAGGCGATCGCTCTCCTTCACCCGCAATTCCGCCGCATCCCGAATCACCGTTGTGCCATCGGCAAACGCCGCCGCCACCGCCAAAATTGGGATTTCGTCAATTAACCGAGGAATCACATCACCGCCAATCTGACACGCCTTCAGCGGAGCCTTACCATCCGCCCGATAGCGCACCCGCAGGTCGGCCACGGGTTCCCCCGCCACTTCCCGCTGATTTTCCAACTGCACATCGGCTTCCATCATCGCCAGCACTTCCAGGATGCCTGTGCGAGTAGGATTCACGCCGACATTTTCCACCAACAGGTCGGAACCGGGAACGATCGCTGCTGCCACCAACCAGAAAGCTGCCGAGCTAATGTCTCCGGGCACCACCACCGGTTGTCCGTGCAGTTGGGCGGGGCCAGTGACGGTGACGCTGAGGGTTTCCGGGTCAACGGTGAGGTCTGCGCCAAAGGCTCGCAGCATCCGCTCACTGTGGTCACGGGAGAGGGCAGGTTCGGTGACGGTGGTTTGTCCCTCTGTTAATAATCCCGCCAACAGGATACAGGACTTCACCTGCGCCGAAGCGATGGGCGATTGGTAATGAATCGGTCGCAGGGGTTGCCCCTGCACCGCCACCGGAGCCAACCCCTTGGCGCGATGCCAAATCTGGGCACCCATTTGCTGGAGGGGCTGAATCACCCGCAGCATGGGGCGCGATCGCAGCGAACTATCCCCGGTGACAGTAAAAAACTTGCCGGAATGTCCCGCCAGCAGTCCCAACATTAACCGCAGAGTGGTGCCCGAATTTCCGGCATTCAGGACATCCAGGGGTTCCTGCAACTGCCCCAAGCCCATCCCCTGCACCGTCACCAATTCGGAATTGAGGTCAGAAATTTTGGCTCCCATGGCCGTGAAACAGGCGGCAGTGCTGCGGGGATCTTCGCCCAGCAACAGGCCACGAATTTGGGTTTCACCGCTGGCGATCGCCCCCAACATTAAGGCGCGGTGGGAGATGGACTTGTCCCCTGGCACCCGAATCTTACCCCGCAACCCCAGCCCAGAGGCCGGAGGAAAGATGAGCAAATCCTGACCAAATTCAGTACTCTTCAAGGTTACAGGGGAAGCCGTCATTGGGATAGACTGATGAAAGACTGCGGTAGTAATCGTACCTTATCGCCCTTGC
>CAZJZR010000266.1:0-5623 GCA_964550475.1 uncultured bacterium | reverse complement strand
GAGCGTGAAAATAAACTCCCCAATCACACCGCAGGGGCGAACGGCAATTCATCCAACCTAACCGTTCACATCCCCCCATGGGAAAAGTGTTGCGGGCTACGCCCGCTGGTTTCTCCCCTGGCGGGGAGTGAACGGTTACCATCCAACTGCTAATAGACCTCTTGCAAATTAGGTTCTACGCCCCTAATCCTCGCCCTCATCCCCCAACCCCTTCTCCCAAATTGGGAGAAGGGGAGTCGGATTCAAAGTCCCTCTCCCAAATTTGGGAGAGGGCTTAAAGCCCTTCGGGCATACAAGAAAAGGGTGAGGGCGAAGATCTGGGCAACCCAGCAATTGACTTCCATGTAATGTGCAAGAGGTCTAACGCATATCCTGATTCAGCAATGCCGAAATTTGGCCGGGAGGAACGATGCTAGAAAACCATGAAGAACTGTAAAGTAGACAACAGGGCTGTACTGGGGCGATGGCGATAGGATAGAACTACCCTGAATAGAACTACCCTGACCTAGATCGCCATTCTTTGTATCCACTTGTATCCACCGTATTCACAAGTACGCCCACTCCCCATTCTCCCGCCCTTCCATGACTCCCGTGTCCGAACCCCAACCACAGCCGTTCTACAAATCCCCAGCGATGGCATGGGCGATCGCCTGGGTGGCTGTGGCGGCCAGTAGCTTTGCAGTCGGGTGGTTTAGTTTCAGTAAGGTGGAAGAGGCGATTCCCTTACCCGGCATTTTGGAACAGAAAGCAACGTTTAAGTCGGTCTTGGCTCCGGCAGGGACAGTAATTAAGCAAGTCTATGTCCAACCGGGGCAACGGGTGGCGGCAGGGGATTTGCTGATCAGTTTTGACCAATCGGTTAGTCGAGCTAAGTTTGACGAATTACAGCAACGTCAGCAAAAGTTAACCGAAGCCACGCGGTTTTATGAAGCGGTTCTGCAACGACAACCATCCGCCGCAGACCTAGATACATTCAGCCAAACCACCCAGGTGCCCTCTGATTTGGTTGCCCTCAGCCGAGAGAAGTTAACGTTGCTGGAGGAAATCAAGGTGGCGCGATCGCTGATTAGTGGGCGTGCAGCGCGTCAGGGGGCTACGCCATCAACGACGGCTACCAACCAAGCAGAGATTGAGGGATGGCAGGCTCAGTTGCAACAAGCACAAATTTTGTTGGATGATGCTCAACTCGCGCTGACCACTAGCGAAAATATGCTGACGGATCTCCAGGGCGCGGCTACGGCGGATCCCAATGATACGACTGTTACGGGCAATCCAGCTCGGCAAGTGACGCAGGCTGATTTGGCGCAACAACGGGAGGTGGTTCGCAGTAAGCAGGCGGAGGTCAATCGCTTACAGGAACAGGTGCGGCAGCTTGAACAGGTTTTGGATGTCGCCCGCCAACAGGCGAATGAAGTCAGTAAGCCGGGATCATCCTCTGGAACAGATGATCCGCTGGCTTCGCAGCAACAACGGTTAGCGGAAATTGACCAACAATTCCAAAATGCATTAACGGCAACGACGAAGCAGTTGGAGGCGTTGGAACAGGAATTGGCAAAAAATCAGCGGACGCTGAAGGATGAGTTGCTCAATGCCCCGATCGCAGGCATAGTCACGGATTTGCAAGCCACATTTCCAGGGTTTGTGACGAATGGCACTGAACCGTTGCTGAAGATTGTTCCCGATGGCGCGATGGTTGCCAAGGTGTATATTGCGAAGCGCGATTTACCGTTTGTGGAAGCGGGAGAAGTGGTGGATCTTCAGTTGGACAATGCCAGCGAGTCTCTGGCTCTGAAGGGACGGATTGTACGGATTGATCTGAACGGAGAGGCGACAACTTCCGGATCGGTACAAGCAAAGTTGGGGGTTCCGGCAGAGGTTCATTTGTTGCAATTACCAACGGGTTCCCAAACGCCGCCGTTGAGATCGGGGATGGCGGTGACTGGAACGATTCGGATTCAGGATCGGTTATTGATTCAGGTGATCCAAAATTGGTTTGCTAAATGGTTTGCGAATTGGTTTGATCGGTAACTGCAACGGTTTTCTCGCAGGCACCTCTCGATACACGCCAAATCTGCTCCACTCCAGGACTGATCTGCCCACAGGTAGGAAAATACGGTATTTTGGAGCTAATTTAATTGGGTAACCGTTCACATTCCCCCGTGGGAAAAGGGTTGCGGGCTACGCCCGCTGGTTCCTCCCCCAAGGGGGAATGAACGGTTACTTTAATTGGAGCTAATTTAACCTGAATGCTATTCGCGTCCTTATCAATCACAGGTTAATTTTGGGGGTTGGGAATCTGCGTAACAGTCTTGCCACACCACTCCATCTAGAATGAAATCCGCTCGCTAGTTAAATCACCATGACCTCCAAGTCAAAACCCTCTCCGGTTGTCTCTACCCCAACCCTGGCTGACCCCTTATCCGACCTGCAAAGCCGCTCCATTTCTCCCTTTGATCCGTGGCAACGCACAATCCGACCGTTGGGGGTGTATGCACTACATGGCTTAATCTGGGCAAATGATTATTTTTTGGCCATTGATACGGTTCGCGGCTATCTGCTCCGCATCGATCCACAATCCGACAACAGCACGATTCTCAATCCTTACCATGTGGATTATTTTCTGGATGCCACCGGATTAGCGATTCAAGGCGATACCCTTTGGTTTACCCATAACGAGGGGGTGTACATGGTGGACAATCCGCTGACGAAGCCCTGGGACACCCCACCTAACGTCGATCGCAGCTTTACCCCAGAGGCTACTGCTGCCCGCATCGCTGTAGAAGCTGCCGCCGCGCCAGACACGCCGATCACGCCCACCCCCCTGCACCCATCGGTGCAAATGCCCCCGCCCACCCCCGCCCTGTTTACCCGCTTGCCCTATCCCGCCAATGGCATCGCGATTTGTGGCTCTACGGTATACGTGGCTTGCCAAAAAGCGGGTTATATCTTGGTTTACGATGCGGAATCGCGGCAACTGATTACCAAATTGCCAGCCCCCGGTGTGGGAGTGGAAAGTTTGACCATTCGCGATGAGGAATTGTGGGTTTGCGACTCGATTGAACAAACGGTTTACTGTGTGGATCGGGCGACGGGTGAGGTGCAGTTTAGTGTGCTGACCCCATTCCCTAATCCTACCGGGCTGGCGTTTTGTGCCCACCCGGAGACGGGCGAATCGTTGCTCTACATCACCTACGCCAACGAAGAAGCCTACATTCGCGATAATCCCAATGCCGAAGACCCACGGGAATTGGCGGTGCGCGATCGCACCTTCATCCATCCCCTCTACTTCCGCCACTTCCCCAAGCCCCACTACAGCTTATCCACAGGTTACCGCGTGGAAATGTCCTACGTGGAAGAATTATCTCCACTGGATGCGGTCTATTTAGAGGATGTGGAATGGCGGATTGCCTTACCGTCCAATACAGCACGGCAACGGGTGTTGCAGGTGGAACCAATTGGTCTACCGTTTACCGAAGAAGAGCAAAATGGTCAACGGGTAGCGGTGTTTCGGTTCAATGCCCTGACTCCCCACGAAGGCCGATTGTTTGGCTGGAAGGCAGTGCTGGAGGTGTGGAGCATTAAATATGACCTCACGCCCGATGATGCCGAAGTCGCTGGCCGAGGTCATACCATTCCGGTCGCCGAGTTTGCCGAGTACCTCAAGGATGATGGCAGCTTGGCGATGGATACCCCCGCCATCCAAGCGGCAGCACGGGAGGCGATCGGCACCGAAACCAATGTGCTGCGGAAAATGTTGAAAATCCGCAACTACGTCTACGATCGCCTGATATTGTCTTGCAACGCGGCATCGGTTCCTGTGGCGAATATGTTGGCTTGTTGTTGGCTCTGTCGCGGCTGAATGGTATCCCCTGCCGCACCATTGGCCGTTACAAGTGTCCCCCCACACCAGACTATCGGCTGCTGCCCTTACAACCAGACTATAACCACGTTTGGCTAGAGTTCTACGTTCCTGGCATTGGTTGGGTGCCGATGGAATCCAATCCAGACGATGTGGTTGAACGTGGCCCTTACCCCACTCGCTTTTTCATGGGTTTGTCTTGGTACCATGTGGAAATTGGCAAAGGCATTTCCTTTGAACGGGTGAAAACCAAAGGCGTGCCGTTAAAGGAATTACCCATTGAAATTTCCATCGGTGATTTGGCGATTAACCATGTCCGGTTCACCATTCTGGAGGAATTGGCTCCGGGTTAAAATTGGGCGATCGGCTGTTTGACCGCGTTCAGCTATGCAAGAATTCACCAAGTTTGTTCAGAGAGTTGAAACTGAACAGGACGCGGGAACCGCGCCCCTACACACCGAACAACGGATGGAATTGTAGGGGTTGGGTTCCCCAACCCTTTATAGATCGAGCAATATTGTAGGGGTTGGGTTCCCCAACCCTTTATAGATCGAGCAATAAAGCGTTGATGACCCTGAATAGTTACGATTAAACAATCAAGCCTTAGAGGCTGTTTGAAAAGGTATCTAGAACGTTGATTTTGCGTGCGCGAGGCGCACGCAAAATCAACTTTTAAAACAGTCTCTTAGTCTACCTGGGCAGTGACCCATGAACTGATTTTTTATAACCCCTAAACAACCCCTAAGCAAGGGGCTTCAGCCTTTTGTCAGGAACGGTCAACCCGATAAAATTTGGTTTGATTGTGTGGTCAAACTCTGCCCCCGCCTGCCCTTAATCTGCCTGATATATAGCGGTTTGCATATCTATGCGGTACGACCAATGGGCATCAGATCCTTATTGGGTAGGGGATTGATTGGTGTAGGTTATACCCACATCACCGCAAGCGGCTATAGTTAGGTAATTCATCGTCAGGTAGACAGTGGCTCATGGTGGTACGAGTTCGGCAGCATGTGAATCCTTTGGCGCGGCAATACCAAACCGCGATCGCCCCACCCGATTGGTCACAAATCTACACCCAACTCCATCACCCTCTGCATTTGGACATTGGCTGTGGGCGCGGCAAATTTTTGTTGGAAATGGCACAAGCGCAGCCCGACTGGAATTTTCTGGGGTTGGAAATTCGGCAACCCTTAGTCGGGGAAGCCAATCGTCGCCGCGATGAATTAGGCTTAACCAACCTGCATTACCTGTTTTGCAATGCCAACACCTCCCTGCCAGGGTTGTTGGACAGCTTGCCTCCCCACTGCTTGCAGCGCGTCTCCATCCAATTCCCCGACCCCTGGTTTAAAAAACGGCATCAAAAACGTCGGGTGGTGCAACCGGAACTGGTGGAAGCCATTAGCCGTGCCCTGATCCCTGGTGGGACGGTATTTCTGCAATCGGATGTCAAAGCCGTAGCCGTAGACATGACGGCACAATTTGCCGCCCATTCCGCCTTTCGTCACGCCGCACAAGACCCGCAGCACCCACCTACACCGGAGGACAACTGGCTAGCGACCAATCCGCTCCCAGTCCCCACCGAACGGGAAGTCAGCACCCTCGCCCGTGGCGAAGCCATATACCGCAGCCTATTTATCAAACCTCTAACCGCCCCATAACCACCGACCCACCTGTACCATCCCTCAATTCCCAGCCTCAGGCGGAAGTCAACGGGCAAAATTAGCGAACGAGTGAATCAAGGGAAGCTGAAATGTTTAGAATTAG
>CAZJZR010000265.1:1561-5623 GCA_964550475.1 uncultured bacterium | reverse complement strand
AGTTCATCCAGGTGGTGCGGCCTGACTACCTGAAGATGCGGGTGTGGGAACGGGGTGCGGGGATTACCCTGGCTTGCGGTACGGGAGCTTGCGCCTCGCTAGTGGCGGCGATTTTGACGGGACGCAGCGATCGCCGCGCCACAGTCGAACTGCCGGGTGGCCCACTGTTAATTGAATGGTCGGCTACCGATGGGCGGCTATACATGACGGGGCCAGCGGAACAAGTGTTTACGGGTACACGGGGGTAAGGCGTTTGGCACAGGGGTGGCTATCACGAGGACTGCAAACCTTCGGTTGGGGCTTGGCGATGCTGCTGGCTAGTCCTGATGTGGCGCGATCGCAAACCCCTACCCCTACCCCGAATGGCCTCTGTCCGGCTGACTTGGCACCCGCGATCGCCACCATCACCAACCGTCCAGCCGTCCAACGCACCCGCTGGGGTGTGTTAGTGCAGACCCTCGCCAGCAGCGGCCAACCGACCACCCTCTACGAGCAAGAAGCCGGACGCTACTTCACCCCCGCCTCCACCACCAAACTGCTCACCAGTGCCGCCGCCCTCACCCGTTTGGGGCGGGAGTTTCGGATTCGCACGTCGGTGTATCGGCTACCGAGTCCGACGGGGCAGGTGGTGCTGCGACTGGTGGGACGCGGCGACCCCACCATCACCGATGCCCAACTGACCCAACTGGCAACCCAAGTGGCCACGGCGTTGAACCAACAGGGCATCCGCCAAATTGATCAACTGATTGCCGATGATCAATACTTTCAGGGCAATCCGGTCAACCCCACCTGGGAATGGGAAGACACCCAAGTGGACAGCGGTGCCCCCGTCACCAGCTTTATCCTCAACCAAAATGTATTTGGGATTACGCTGATCCCCAAAGCGGTGGGGCAACCGCTGGGGCTGACCTGGGATAATCCGGCGATCGCCCAACAGTGGCGGGTGGAAAACCGTTCCACCACCGTGCCGCCGAACGCTCCGGAGTCGATTAACCTGAATCGGGATAGTCGGGGGGTGTTGTCGCTGTATGGGCAATTGCAGGCGGGGTCGGAACCCGCTCCGGTGGGCGTGGCGGTGGTTGACCCCACAGCAAACTTTTTGACCAGTTTCCAACGCGCTCTAACGGCTCAATCCCTGCGAGTGGGACAGACGGCAGTGGCAACCACGGCTTTACCAGCGGAGGCGGTGGAGATTGCAGCGATCGCCTCCCCCCCCTTGTCCAGTTTGATCACCAGCGTTAACCAGAACAGCGATAACCTGTATGCCGAGGTGTTGCTGCGATCGCTGGGAGTCGCCTATGCCACCCAAACCCGTCAACCGAATCGTGACACCACTGCCCTCGGACTGGCGGCAGTTAGCCAAACCCTAACCCAACTGGGCGTTGATTCGCAAACCTATGACCAAGCCGATGGGTCGGGCTTATCGCGGCGCAACTTAATCAGCCCAGAGGCACTGGTGCAAACGTTGCAAGCGATCAACCGTAGCCCGGACGCGAGCCTATTCCGCAGTACGCTGCCCGTGGCCGGAGTCAGCGGCACCCTCCGCAACCGTTTCCGCAACACCGCCGCCGCTGGCCTCGTCACCGCCAAAACAGGCACCCTCACCGGAGTCGTCGCCTTAGCCGGATATGTCACGCCGCCCAACTATCCCCCCCTCGTTTTCAGTGTCATCGCCAACCAGTCCAACCAATCGACCAGCACTCTGCGCCAATCGCTGGATGATATTGTCTTGTTGCTGATGCGGTTGCGATCGTGTAACTAAGCAATGTCTATTCAAGAACGGGGTCTCGGCTGGAGTTGCAAACCATTGGTATTCAGACAATTCCGGTTCTGACAAAACACCGCAACAATGAGCAACACACCTATAGCGTGTCTCATCGAAAAATCAACTTTAAAACAATCAACTTTTAGTCTCTTCGACGGAACCTACTACCAACCCGCCAGTAACTCGTGATTCCCCGTAAACGTCTTGACATTGCTTGGACAGATCTGTTGTGCGGCATTGGTTATTGTCTTAGGCCAGAGCACCGGCAGTCAGTTGAGCAGAGACTGGAGCGTTTAGGGCCTGAAGGCACAGTCAGCCTTGCCTGTTTATCAGTTCGCAGCGGGTTTGATGCCCTGCTGCACACCCTTAACTTTGAACCTGGGACTGAAATTTTGGTTTCAGCCATCACCATTCGCGATATGACCCGCATCATCGAAGCGCATGGTCTTATCCCGGTGCCAGTTGACATCGACTTAGACCAGCTCGTGGTGCAGCCAGAGTCGATGGCTAAGGCCATCACCCCGCGTACCAAAGCGATTCTGGTGGCGCATTTGTTTGGCAGCCGAATGCCAATGGAACCGATTCTGCATTTCGCCCAAACCCACAATCTCCTCGTGATTGAAGATTGTGCTCAAGCGTATGCCGGAAACGACTATTGGGGGCATCCCCACAGCGATGTCAGTCTGTTTAGCTTTGGCCCAATCAAAACTGCCACTGCCCTTGCAGGCGGGATGCTGCGATTTCGCGATGCCACACTTGGCAATGCGGTTCGCTCATACCACGATCGCTGGCCTGTACAACGTCGCCTGCATTTTCTCACCCGAATTGGTAAATATGCTCTGCTGATGCTGTTGGCCTATCCTGCCAGTTACAGCCTGTTCATTGGTCTATGTCGGTTGCTTCGGAAAAATCATGATCAGATGATTAGTCGGAGTGTGCGTGGGTTTCCAGGGGATGACCTGTTTAGACAAATCCGCCAACGGCCATCCTCTGCCCTGTTAGCATTGTTAGACCGTCGGCTCAGCCGCTTCAACCCTGACCAGATTTCTCAGCGTGTCGCCCTTGCCAAGCAATTAATTAGCCTGACCCCAACCCTCCAACGCCCTGGCAGTGATGCCGTTGAACATACTCACTGGGTTTTCCCAATTCTGTGTGAACGGCCAGAGGAACTGATGCATTATTTGTGGCGTAACGGCTTTGATGCAACCCAGGGAGGATCGAGTCTCTCCGTGGTTGCGCCACCCATGGATCGACCTGAGTTGACTCCCACACAAGCGAATCAAGCGTTTCAGCAATTGCTATATCTACCCATCTACGTTGGCATATCATCGCAGCAGATTGAACGATTAGCCTGCGCTTTAAATGCCTACGATGCAAACTTGAGCATCCCAGTTGAGCACCTTAATTGACTTGAAATTTGGAATTGACTTGAAATTTGGGCGTTGCTGAATTTAAGGATGAGCGAAGAGTTGAATGAGTTGAAACGAAGTTTCAATTCATCCTGCTATTCAGCAACACCGAAATTGGCTGATGGGGGATGGGCATGTTTGGCAGCGGGATCATTCTGATTATTCTCTGACATGACCTTAAATAGTGGGGGGCACTCTATATCTGACAATAGGAACAGGGAAATGAACGCGCCATTGTTATAGAGCAGGAGAATGCCCCATGGTTACTATTGCCCCGGCCAATGTTTACGAAGCCAGGACTCAGGAAATTGCCCGTGAGTTGCTGGCGGCTACGCGGGAGAATCGCTCCTTTCTTTCGCAAATGCGGGATCAGATGCGCTGGGACGACAAGTTGTTGGCGTGGGCGATGGGGAATCCCGGATTGCGAGTACAGTTGTTCCGATTTATCGACTGTTTACCCGCCCTGCACAGCAAGCCAGAGGTTGCCCGTCACCTCCAGGAATACTTGAGCGATGAGAGCGTGGAACTGCCTCCGGCTCTCAAAGGCTTGCTTAACTTTGCCCAACCAGACTCGTTGCCTGCCCAAGTGGCGGCGACCACGGTGGGCACAGCGGTGGAAACCTTAGCCCAAAAGTATATTGCTGGGGAAACGCTGAAACAGGCGATTAAGACCCTGGAACGACTGCGGAAGGATAAATTGGCCTTTACGGTGGATTTGTTGGGCGAAGCGGTGATCACCGAGATGGAGGCACAGGTCTACCTCGATCGCTACCTCGACTTGATGACGCAACTGACGGAAGCGGCCAAGGGCTGGGGCACGATCGCCCAAATTGACCAAGCCGATGGCGCACCGTTGCCACGGGTGCAGGTGTCGGTGAAGTTAACGGC
>CAZJZR010000265.1:0-1461 GCA_964550475.1 uncultured bacterium | reverse complement strand
GACAGTGAGGCGGATTTGCAGGGATTAATTACCTGGGTGAAGCAACGGGGCACGCCCTTAACCGTGCGGTTGGTCAAGGGGGCGTATTGGGATCAGGAAACGATTAAGTCGGAGCAGAAGCACTGGCCGCAACCCGTCTATGACCAAAAGCCCGCCACCGATGCCAATTACGAACGGCTGACGCGCTTACTGTTAGAAAATCATCAGTACGTCTATGCCGCGATCGCCAGCCACAATGTCCGGACGCAGGCACACGCGATCGCCATTGCCGAAACGCTGAAAATTCCCACCCGCGCCCTAGAGTTGCAAGTGCTGTACGGCATGGGCGACAAACTCGCCAAAGTCCTAGCGCAACGGGGGCACCGGGTGCGTGTCTACTGCCCCTACGGCGACCTGATCCCCGGCATGGCCTACCTGATTCGCCGCTTGCTGGAAAACACCGCCAACAGTTCCTTCCTACGCCAAAGCCTAGAAGATCGCCCCGTCGATGAACTGATCGCCCCGCCTCAAGTCTCTTCCACTGACCACGCATCACTCACCACTCATCACTCACCACTTTCCACTCCCCACTCCCCCTTCACCCCAGCCGCCGACACCGACTACGCCCTGCCCCAAAAGCGCGATCCCGGACTAGCCGCGTTCAAAACGGTACGGCAACAATTTGGCAAAGCCTATTGGCCGCTGATTAATGGCCAGTACCAGACCACCGAGGCGACCATTACCTCCGTTAACCCGTCCAATCCCTCGGAGGTGATGGGGCAGGTGGGGTTAATTAGTGTCGAGCAGGCGGAACAGGCGATGCAAGCCGCCAAAGCCGCCTTCCCCGCATGGCGACGCACGCCCGTGGTGGAACGCGCCAACATCCTCCGCAAAGCTGCCGACCTGATGGAACAACGGCGGGCGGAACTGTGCGCTTGGATTGTGCTGGAAGTGGGCAAACCGCTGCGGGAAGCCGATGGGGAAGTATCGGAGGCGATCGACTTTTGTCGTTATTACGCGGCTGAGATGGAGCGGTTGGAACAGGGGGTGGCCTACGATGTGGCGGGCGAAACCAACCGCTACCACTACCAACCCCGTGGCATTGCCGTGATCATTTCCCCCTGGAATTTCCCCTTTGCCATTCCGACTGGGATGACGGTGGCCTCGCTGGTGGCAGGCAATTGCACCTTGCTGAAACCAGCCGAAACTTCGACGATTATTGCCGCTAAGTTGGCGGAAATTCTGGTGGACGCGGGAATGCCTGCGGGGGTCTTCCAATACGTTCCGGGCAAGGGTTCGACGGTGGGTGCCCATCTGGTCAAGCATCCGGACGTGCATTTGATTACCTTCACGGGTTCCCAGGAGGTGGGCTGTCGGATTTATGCCGATGCGGCTCTGTTGCAACCGGGACAGCGGCACCTGAAGCGGGTGATTGCCGAAATGGGCGGCAAAAACGCCATCATTGTCGATGAAAGTGCCGAT
>CAZJZR010000264.1:0-5632 GCA_964550475.1 uncultured bacterium | reverse complement strand
AAACGGCAGCGGGGATCAGCCTGATTCGGCAAAATTGCCAGCGGTTTCAGGTCAGTACGGTCACGCCGATCCATGGCAAGGCTCCAGAGGCATTGGCGACCTTGCCCACCCCCGATCGCGTCTTCATTGGCGGCAGTGGGGGACAATTGGAGGCGGTGTTGCAGTGCTGCGATCGCGCCCTTGCCCCCGATGGTCTGCTAGTGGGCAGTTTCACCACGCTGGAGCATCTGCACATCGCCCTCAACTGGTTCAACCAACCACCACAAACGGCATGGCAGTACCACCTGTTACAAGTGCAACTCGCCCGTTCCGTTCCCATCGCCAACCTCACCCGTCTCGCCCCCCTCAATCCGGTGACGTTGCTGACCGCGACGCGATCGGGCTAGTTCTCTGTCCACTTTTGGGCGTTGCTGAATCAGGCTATTCAGCACCACCAACTTTTGGTTTTAGGGGCTAGAAGTGTTCTGGAAGTATTGGTTAAGCCTCGTCCGTTGCCTCCGTGGGAGCGGCTGCGTGACTGCCCTCCACCTCTGGCTTGCTGGCGTTACCCGTTTGGTCTTGCCGGATCGTCGCCATCAGCACTGCTTCTAGGCGAGATAACGAGGCTACGGTCATGGCGAATAGGGCGGTGAGGGCATCACAGCGATCCTCGGAAATATCCGGTAAGACCATAATGGAATGCCGCACGTCTAAATCGAAAATCTTGGATATTTTGGAATATTTGCTGATGTGCTGTTGATAATCACCTGATTTCGCTTCAATCCAAAAGAAAAACCCATTGATATGACAGATTAAATCCAGTTCAAAATCATCGCCATTGGGTAGGTTAATTTGGGGATTGAGCAGATAGGAAAACTCAATGTCCTGTTCCAATTCTGCTGCGATTAAGGTCACACACTTTTGCACAGTTAATAAGACAAATCGTTCTAACCATTTCCCAGAAAAGAAGTTTTGTGCCGCTGGTAATGTGGTCGTTTTGGCTTTGACTAAATATTGGGGAGCTTTGAAATAATCGTATTTTTCTAGGAAGGCGATCGCATGGAGGCGACTACAAAATTGGCAGACATTGCTCACATCGCGCTGGGTGTATTCCTTCAGTGACAACCAGAAGGGTGCACCCTGTTGCATATTGCGCTTAATCCGTGCCAGCAGTTCGCGCAACCCCTCGTAATTGGTGCCTAAAAATCGGGATAACGAGTTGATAATCTCATCCGCTGGATCCTCCGGTGGCACCGTTTTGACTTTAATGCCGCGATTGTCGAGAAATTCGATCACCGCTCTGGGATCATTGATCCGCACAGGATTTATCGCTGCACCCTCCTCCTTGGCTTCGTGATCGGAATCTGCCAATCCGGTCATTTTTGCCTCGCCAACGCGACTATCCATCAATCGACTATCGGTTGGCCGGACGTTGGCATAGCCATCTTTGATTCGCATAGCGGTTTCTACCCGTTCCAACATGGCTTTAATTGCGGCTAAGGTCACATGCGCGTCATGCAAGTTGGGGAGTTGTTGCTGCAAGCTGTCCAAACGCTCGCTTAAGTCGGCTTTATGCTCTCCTAATGCGGTAATGTTCTGCTGCAACAGGTCGTGCAGATGGTGAGTGGGTTCGGCTGCGGTGGGATGGGCACGGTTGAGATAAATTTGCCGCTGCTGTTTGCCATGTGATTGGCTGACTAGGGCAGCGGTGGCAAACCCGGTCGCGCCTGTGGTTACCCCTGCGATCGCGGACTGAAGGACGGAACCCCCCGCGCCAATCACCACGCTACCAACCACTAAGCTCCCTGCAAATAATGGCACGTAAGACAGAAATTGACGCATAGCTGGGTTACTGATGGGGTGAGGGATCAGTGAGACCGTGATTGAGGGCAAAGGGATTGGGTGGTGCTGAATAGCAGGATGGTAGTCGTTCACTCCCTCAAGGGGGGATGTGAACGGTTACGCAGGATGAATGGGAACGAAGTTCCGATTCATCCAACTTCTCATTCATATCCTGATTCAGCAACGCTGGGATTGAAGTGCGTTTATCTTTGCAGTGTAGCTTGCATGGCAATTTCAGTCATCTAGCGATCAACGTCATCTAGTGATCTAGATGATCTCAGTGCTCATTTCTCATTTCTCATTTCTCATTTCTCAGTGCTCATTCCGGTTTGCGGTGTTCTCGACTGAGCAAGACAACACTGAAGGTTACCAAGGCAACGCCGAATAATTGCACGGCTGTCAGTTGTTCTTGAATCGTGACCCAAGCCAATACCACCGTTAAGGCTGGATTGCTGGAACTGACCATGGCGGCGGTGGTGGCTCCAATCAGCCGAATTCCCAAATTGTTCAGCAAGTGGCCGATGGAGGTGGCGATCGCCGACACCAAGCCGCCAATCCACAATGCTCCCCAGGCAATCTCGGTTGTTTGTCTCCAAAAGATTAATCCCAGCGTAGACAACACCAAGGTGATGGCAAAACTCAGCCAGGTGAACGGTACGGGATGGATGGTTTCAAAACTTTTTTGGGCATTCACGGTGTACAGGGCATACACCACCCCAGAGGCCACGCCCATCACCACCCCTAGCCACACCGACTGGCTTTGGGCGATCGCGCTGTGGGGCATGGTTAACGCACTTCCCGCCAGCACTAACCCCATCACCACCCACCGGAAACCGCTGGGGCGACTGCCAAACCACCACCAGGACAACAGGGCGGTAAAGACGGGATAGGAAAAAAATAAGGTTAGGGCAATGCCAGTCGGAATCAGACCGACAGAAATGTACAGCAAAGCCAGGTAGAGAAACATGAACACCCCACCCAACAGCGATCGCCACAAGTCGGGTCGATGCTGGCGATCGGCAATCCGGCGGACATCCTGCCAAATTGGGGGATAAAACTGCGGGATCAACACCCCCATCAACGGCACCACCAACAGCATCCGCATGAACAATAGCAAAAACGAATTGGGTAGCGTTGGTTCAACGAATCCTCCGGTTTGCACCATCCCCAACAGCGTCTGCGGGCTAAACAGCACCCGCACTGTGACATTCTGAAAACAAAATGACACCGCCGCCAGCAATACAATCAAAAAACCAACCACAGCCCTACCTGCAAACAACGCATCCCCAATCCATTCCAGCACAGATTTCACCCACCCGTGGGCACTTGCTGCTGGATGCTCAATTCCGCAAATAATCGGCAAATGTTAATTATTACTGCAATAGATAGCGACAGGTTACGGTTTTTTGGTAGATCTTCACGTAAATTTATGCCAACCCCGTATTCATCCAAGGAGTAATCCATTGTTGACTTCAGCGTTATTATCCTTAGATTTCTTGGCTGTTGTTCCTCGCGCTATGGACTGGAGTCCTGCGGTTGGGGTGACCATGCTAATTTGCAATATCCTGGCGATCGCCTTTGGCAAACTCACTATTAAAAATCCCAGTGTTGGCACTGCAATGCCTGCCTCTGCTATGTTTGGTGGCTTTGGCCTGGGTGCTGTAGTTGGTACCACCTGCTTTGGTCACATCCTAGGGGCTGGGGTTATTTTGGGTCTGTCTAATATGGGCGTTTTCTAAACTCCCTATCCTCCCAAGTTACTGTCAGTGAAAGTAAACAGCCTTTTACAGTAAAAATTTCCTCCAAAGCCAAGGAAGTCATTCCTTGGCTTTAATCTTGCTGGCGTGTTTTCAGGGGCTGCACATTGAAGCTGCACAAGCTTGCTTACCCAAGGTCTGGATAGTTTAGGCGCAGATTCCCTACTTGGCATCAACGTCTCACGGGGCAGTTGCATCTCTGATTTCGTCCGTTGGCGGCAGATCATCCACAACTGCGGTCAGAGGCTCAGTTGATTGTTCCTGTGTCCCACGCCCACACAATCAACCTTCGACTCACCTTTGCAAACAGCCTCTCAGATCAATCCAGATCAGGCGATAATAAACAGTCTGACCCAGCGATGCTGGACGCGCCCTAACCGATCCCATGGTGAGTACCGACCATTTTTATCTGGAAACGTTCTTAGACCCAATTCGAGTTTGTCGGCAATACAAACCTAAATTTGGGTTAGGGAGCAAAGAATCGGGTTTGAACTTAGATCGGTTTTTGTCGCTCTATGCTGCTGATCCTTTTTATGCCTGGATTGGATTAAATTCAGGGTTAATGTATGCCGCGCACAAAGCCGCTGGTGGAATGACTTCTGTGTATCGCCAAGTGGGTAAAGGGTGCGAGAATTTATTCCGGCAAATTGTGTTGGATTGCACAAGTTATCAAGATGCGGCTACGGCTACATGGTCTTATACAACCAAAACTAAAACCGACAAAGATAAAACATTATCGTTAGATGCACGGCTAGAAATTGCGGCCATAAAAAACTTGGATGTTAAAGCTAAGGTGATTCAATGGATCAGGGATTATAGTGAGGCGTTGAATGTGCCTCCAGCCCAGAATGGCTCGGTTTTTGAAGTGCGGCAAGGTTATAAAAGCAAAGATAGCAAACGCCAAAATGCTGACATTGATAACATCGCAGTTGCGTGGGCAAATGGCTATTTACCCGTCTTTGCCATTTTTTCTTCCCAAATCGATGGGGATTTAGTTTTACGCTATCGCAATAACCGCGCTGGCATCTTGGTTGGGACATTATCCGGCACGAACCAAACCTCTTTATTTGTGTTTTGTCAGGAGATTTTGGGATACAATTTGGCTGATTTTTTCTGTCGTCATTCTGCCCAAATTCAGCAGGAAGTTCATGCCACTTTAGAAGCCTTACTGAGTACAGATTAATGTCAGTCACGATTTCACAAAATGCTGAATATACCTTTAAGGCAAACCAACAGTTGGGTCGGCATGGTTGGTTGCGATTAACACCAGCCTATGGAGTCAAATTAGTTGAAAAATTGTTAGTGAATGCTCACCCCAATGAGATTATTCTTGATCCATTTTCTGGTGTAGGTACAACTGGACTGGTGGCAGCAGAATGCGGTTATCGGGCGATCGCCTGTGACATTAACCCATTCCTAATTTGGTTTGCTAATGTCAAATGTCAAAACTATTGCCATGCTGATTTGGTCAGTATTCGCCATCAAGTTGAAGCCATCGTCAATAGTGACAAACTCGATCGCCTAGTAGACGCTTGGGTTCCAGAACTATTTAACATTCATCGTTGGTGGTCTGAGTCTACCGTCAGGGTGCTGTCAGCATTACGGTTAGCCTTAGTGAACCAGTTTGGTGAACCCACTGATCATGGGTGTTATGGATTAGTTTGGGTGGCCTTTTGTCGATTAGTGATTGAAACATCGGCAGCGGCATTTAATCATGTATCGATGTCTTTTAAGGAACAGGTTATCTGTTTAGCAACCGACTATATTAAAGACCTCTTCTTAACCATTCTTGAGTTTATTCTGAAAACGGCTGAGCAGCAGATTCCTGGTCATGTCACAATTCTGAATTGTGATGCTCGACAAATGGCAATGAGCAATCACCAATTGGAGTTGGATGAAATATCCATTAACCGAGTGATTACCTCTCCACCCTATCCCAACCGCATTAGTTACATTCGTGAACTGCGTCCTTATATGTATTGGACAAAGTTTTTGACTTTGGCAAAAGATGCAGGCGAATTAGATTGGTTGGCGATCGGGGGGACTTGGGGCAT
>CAZJZR010000263.1:0-5639 GCA_964550475.1 uncultured bacterium | reverse complement strand
CCATGCTGCGATCCTGTGCCCAAAATGCAGCGAGTTGGAACAGGTGTTGCAGTTGGCCGAAGTCAATACTGGGTTGGCGATCGCTGCCCTGTCCTGTTAGTTTTTGGTGAACGCAAAACTGAATATGACGACAATCCATCCCAAACCTATCCTGTGCAGATCCGTTACCATGCCGCGATGCTGTCCCCTGTGAATCAGGCTACATCTTCTGATGGCCTACATCTGATCGGGCTACATCGCTCTCTATTCAATTAATCTCTATTAATTCAATTAATCTCTATTAAATTAATTAGATTAATCAGCGTTTAGTCTAGCGCACTTCCCCAATTACCATGTGTCACCGACTACATTCCAGCTCAACTCATCGGTCGGATATAGCACTTTCATATAGCACTTTCATATTTATGAGGCATGGGTGATTAGCGCAAGATTCTGACTGGATAGAGAGTTGAGTCCAGGCGTATCTATTAGTTAGGGGAGGAGCGTAATAGTTAAGGGAGGAGCGTAAAAATAAAGTACCCATAGTTCAAACATGATGCGTTACGGCTGAAGCCTAAGAGGGTGTTTTAAAAGTCCTATTGGATGTATCCCTGGCGACTCAAGTCGCGGCTATACGGACAAAACCTGCCTACGCAGGTTATGGAAACCCTTGATTTTCTTCAGTCCGCGTAGGCGGACTATAGCCCGTTGGGCATGGCTTCGCTAGTGTTCACCTAGTCGCGGTTTACTCAAAGAGAAGCCGCTTTGCGTCTATAACCGCCAGACACTTTTCAAACACCCTCTAACGCATCGCCCCCAATGGCCTATTCCTCTTCCTCCAACGCTGGCTTTGGCTTAGGAGCGGATGCATGGGACGGGCTTTCCAATAAACTCGACACCGTCCGCGACAAAAACTGCGGATCGATAAACAGAACTTTGGAATTCTCGCTTTCGCTCAATTTGGAATTGGCTTCCACATACTGTTGGGCGATCAGAAATTGCATCACCTCTCGTCCATGGGGGTGCTTATCCAATAATTCCGCTAAATGTTTGACCGAATCGACAATGCCCTGAGTTCTGGACAGGCTAGCATCCCGCTCCGCCGCCGCATTTTTGATCATGTCTTCTCTGGCTAAGGCATCAATTCGATCTTGCTCCAGTTGTTTTTCCACCGCCGGAGAAAACAAGATATTTTGCACATCCACACGGGTTACCTTCACGCCCCAATCATTGGTGGTGGAACCCAGTTGTTTTAAGACGGTGGAATTGATCTTGTCCCTCGTGGTTAACACTTCCTCCAAGGTCATCTGGCCAATTTCAGCCCGGATGGTCGTCAGAACCAGGTTTTTCAGAGCCAGTTCAATGTCTTCAACGTTGTAATAGGCATCATGCAGATTGGTAATTTGCCAATACATCACCGCATCCACCTTAATGGGTGTGCTGTCTTTGGTAATGCAGGGCTGGGGCTGGATGTCCAACACTTGGACGCGGGTGGAATCCTCCAGCACAATAATGTCGATCAAAGGGATGATAAAGTTCAGTCCTGGCTCCAGCGTGCGGTGATATTTGCCAAATCGCTCCACCAACACGGCTGTACCTTCGTTGACAATCTTTTGAGACCCAACGGTGTACCCCATGATGGCGAGGACAAGAGCCAGCAATATCATCTCCATAACAGATAGCTCTGACAGTGAAAACAGGTCGTGAACGATTTAAGGGCAGGGAGACAGCAGTACTGTGACAGGATGAATTTGCATGTCCCTGTATAAAGAAACCCATTCGATGGATTACTTTCAGGGAAGAATTTCCGGGAAATCTACCCAAGCCAGTCGAGAGTTGGAACAGGGAAACGGATGGGCGGAACGAGTCGGGTGATCTATCTGACGGCAGACTAAACTGATTGGCGTTGGCTGTAACGTTGTCGGATAACTTTGCCTAAGTTAACACAGCTCGTTGTGGGGATCAGGGATCAGGGGACAGTTTGGCGATGGTGAATGACTAAATTTTTAAGTAATTCATGGTTTTGGTAAAAAGTAGTAATACAATTTGGCTCAGATTAGGCGGATTTGCGCGATCGCGAATCTGCTGCCGTGTTTATCCTGTGTGGGCGAAAGCGCAATGACTGATTTGGGAAAAGTTCCGGTCGGGATTATTGGGGCATCGGGGTATGGGGGTGTGCAACTGGTGCGGATGTTATTGGATCATCCCAAGTTGTCCATCGCCTACCTGGCGGGAGATAGCAGTGTGGGGCAGTCCTATGCCGAGTTGTATCCCCATCTGCACCCTTGGGTCACCCAAAGCATGGAAGCCGTAGATTTGGATGCCATTGCCGATCGCTGCCGAGTTGTCTTTTTGGGATTGCCCAATGGCCTCGCCTACAAAATGGCTCCCAAATTGCTGGATCGCGGTTGTATTGTCCTCGACTTATCTGCCGACTATCGCTTCCAGGATTTGACCACCTATGCCAATTGGTATGGTGGCGATCGCGATGATGCCGCCATTGTCCCCAGTGCGGTGTATGGCTTGCCGGAACTGTACCGCGATCGCATTGCCGAGGCTCGGTTAATTGGTTGCCCCGGTTGTTACCCCACCGCTAGCTTGCTGGCTCTGGCTCCCTTGCTGAAGCGGGGCATGGTAGAACTGGACAGCATCATTCTGGATGCCAAATCCGGCACCTCTGGCGGTGGTCGCCATGCCAAGGTGAATATGTTGTTGGCGGAGGCCGACAGCACCGTGGGAGCTTACAACGTGGCTCGCCATCGCCACACCCCAGAAATTGAACAAATTTGCCAGGACATGGCGGGGCAAGAGGTGCGGGTGCAGTTTACCCCCCACCTAATGCCGATGGTGCGGGGGATGTTGGTCACCGCCTACGCCACCCTGCGCGATCCCGGCTTGGTCACCGAAGATTTGATCACGATTTACCACGCCGTCTATCGCAATGAACCGTGGGTCAAGGTGATGCCCGCTGGCAAGTATCCCCAAACCAAATGGCCGTGCGGCACCAACCTCTGCTACATCGGCATTGAAGTGGATCCCCGCACCGATCGCGTGATTGTCATGTCGGCGATCGATAATTTGATTAAGGGGCAGTCGGGGCAGGCGTTACAGTGCCTCAACCTGATTATGGGCTGGGACGAAACCCTGGGATTACCTGCGGTGAGCTTCTACCCCTAATCCAGCCAGTCTCAGTAGATCGAAAACCTGGTTCTAATTAAATTTGTGTTGTCCACCGTAGGGGCGAAGCATTCCGGCCATTACATTTTTGGTTAGTTTAAGGGTTGTTGTGGGGGCGGCTTTGTCGCCCCCACAACAACCTTTTCGATCTACATGAGTCTAGAGACTGACACCCAAAAACCCAAAACCGGGTTTCTTAGGAAAAATTGCGGGTTGTCCCCCAGTCAGTCCTAAGAAACCCGGTTTGCTCATGTAAAAGCTAGGGCACAGTCCTAACCCGTTGTTCTGGCCAGCAACACTGGACAATTGGCCTGTACCCGGACGTAATCGGAGATGGAGGTGCCGAGCAGGCGATCTAAGTCCGGCATCCCCTTGGCGATAGACGGACGGCGATCGGGGGAACCGATGATTAACAAATCAGCATTCATCTCTTCCGCCAACCGACAGATTTCTTCCCCAGCCTTGCCCGAACCCATGGCGCAACGGTAGGCAATCTTGTACTTTTTGGCCTCCGCGATCGCCGCCGCCAAGACGGGATCATTCTCTGGATTGGTTGCACCGCTGGGGGGATTGACGTGGGTTAACAACAGTTGGCCACCTTTAATATCCCGCAGCAGGAACAGAGCCAGTTTCAGGCAGTGCTGGGCAGAGGGCGAATTGTCCATCGCCACCATGATCCGGTTCAGGTGCTTCACATAGATGTCATCCTTGACCAACAGCATGGGTCGGGGTGACAGTTGGAAGACGTACTGGCTGACCGAATTTTCCAGGATCGATTGCAGCCGCTTCAGCCCCCGCGACCCCATGATGATTAGGTCGGTGTCCAGTTCTTCAGCAACCTTGCAGACCGTCGCCTTCGGTTCACCCTGCCGGAGCATGGCAGTGGTACGATTTGGGTCTAGATTAAGAGACTGAATAGCTTTAGCCAACAGCTTACCGCCTTCTTCCCACCGCACTTGCATTTCTTCGGTGGTGGTTTGGGGGGGGACAACGTGCAAAACAGTGACGTAGGCACGTTGGATGGATGGCACTTCCATCAGGTTTTTCAACATTTGTTCAACCTGACCAGTGCCAGAATCGGCCAACAAAATTTTTTCTATCATGTAGTGCTTCTCCTGGTGGATTTTTAATAGATTTTCCAGGTGGGCGCGCTGGGTGGATGTGTAATCGGATGACCCAATCACACTGAGCATATACTCACAGGGAGATCGAATGACGGTTCTTTGCCAATTCGTAACGTCAAGTAATGTCAGTTAATGTTGGGTGTTGAGGTGATACAAAGGGTCAATCAAATGGTCAATCCGGTAGAGGATAATCAGTCGGTGCTGGCACAATCCATCGAGGTGGCTGGGGGTGATCCCTTCCATCCCGGCATCCGTGGCATCTGGCAAGACCAGTGGTTTCACTATCCCGTCTATGCCCAACCCCATCACACCGACTATGCCGGAATTGTCTGGCATGGTTCTTACCTCACCTGGATGGAAGAGGCGCGGGTGGAGGGGTTGCGATCGGTCGGTGTGGCCTTTTCCGACTTGGTGGCGTTGGGCTGTGACCTGCCCGTAGTGGAGTTGACCATGCGTTACCACCAGTCGGTGCAAATGGGGCTACCTGTTTTAGTTCGTACCCGGTTACAGGCCATGAAGGGGGTGCGGATTAATTGGGATTACGAAATCACCGATCCCCAAGCGATGCAAACCTATGTGACGGCTCAGGTGACTTTGGTGGCTCTGGATCGGACAACGGGCAAGGTGATGCGACGGTTACCACCCGACTTGGTGATGGCATTGGACAAGTTGGTGGGTAAAGTGGAGTCCTAATTTGCATTACAGTTGATTGGGGTGAAAGAAAAGCAGGAATGGACTTACAAATCATTCAAGTCGATGCGTTTAGCGATCGCCCCTTTGGCGGTAATCCGGCGGCGGTGTGTGTGCTGCCCGCACCACGGGACGATCGCTGGATGCAGCAGGTGGCAATGGAAATGAACCTCTCGGAAACCGCCTTTCTGCTGCGCCAAGCCGATGGATTCAACCTGCGCTGGTTTACGCCAGCCGTCGAGGTGGATTTGTGTGGTCATGCCACCCTCGCCAGTGCCCATGTGTTGTGGACAGAGGGGCATTTGCCGCCCACAGAAACGGCACGGTTTCACACCCGCAGCGGCTTGTTAACGGCCCAACGGTACGCCGACTGGATTGAGCTGAACTTTCCTCCCTTCATCACAGAAGCCGTTCCCGCCCCAGCCGGATTAGCGGAAGCACTGGGCATCACCCCGCAATGGGTTGGCCTCAGCAGCTTTGGCTATTTGGTTGAGCTAGAGTCAGAAGCGCAGGTGCGCGACTTAAAACCTAACTTTAAACAACTGGCTCCGTTGCACCGTCAGGGGGTGATTGTGACGAGTCTGGCCTCCACCCCCGGTTATGATTTTGTCTCGCGGTTTTTTGCCCCGTCCTTGGGAATTGATGAAGATCCGGTGACCGGAGCGGCTC
>CAZJZR010000262.1:0-5655 GCA_964550475.1 uncultured bacterium | reverse complement strand
ATGTTCCTGGGCGGAGCCTATCAGGAAATCATGGGTAACCTGCACAACCTGTTTGGCGATGCCAATGCCGTCCACATCCAACTCACGCCGACGGGCTACCGGATTGAGCATGTGGTTAAGGGCGACACCATGACCGAGGTGTTGGGCTACGTGCAATACGACTCGGAGGATTTGGTGGAAAGCATCCGCCGTCAAACGGAAACCGCGCTGCAAAACCACCAAATCACCCTAGCGGAATCCCAGTTGTTGCTGCAAAACTACGAACGCAGTTTGAGCGGCTACACCTATCTGTCTAGCTAATTTCGCGCTGGTGTTGCTGAAGAGCAGCAGGATGAATTGAAACTTCGTTTCAATTCATCCTGCTCTTAACTCATCCCTAAATTCAGCAACGCCCACCCTGCAAGGGATGTGCATAGCCCCGATGCTGCACGACATTTTACCCGCAGCCTTTTCGGGACAATCCCTCAGCGATCGCGCTAATCCGATGCCCATCTGGTTTTACAATTGCGCTAATGTGTTATTGAATTAAATCGCACATAGTTAAGTTGCACATAATTAAATCGCACATAGTTAAATCGCACATAGTTAAGTCGCACGCACATAGTTAAGTAAGTCGCACATTTGCCTTTGAGTTCTGCTGTTCATACGGTCGCGATCGCCCTTGGGAGTAATTTGGGTGATCCGTTAACGACGTTGGAGTTAGCATTGCAACGGTTGGGGCAGGTGGAAGGGGTGCGGGTGCTGCGGCGATCGCCGTGGTATGAGACTGAACCGATTGGGCCACCGCAACCGAATTATTTAAATGGCTGTGCTGTGCTAGAGGTGCAGCATTCACCGCTGCAACTGTTGGATATTTTGTTGGCAGTGGAGCAACAGTTTGGTCGGGTACGGCGAGAACGCTGGGGCCCCCGCACGTTGGATTTAGATCTGTTGTTGTTCGATGATTTGATTCTGGATCTGCCTCTGTTGCAAATTCCCCATCCCCGCATGGGCGATCGCGCTTTTGTCCTCGTACCGCTGGCCACCATTGCCCCCGATTGGCGACATCCGGTGACGGGACAGGCGATCGCCCAGATGGCGCAACAGGTGAACGCGACTGGCGTGATGCCGATTGTCGGGCAGTTAGGTTAGGGGTGGACGGCTTGCCGGATTCCCCTGGGGGCGGAGAAATGAAATCGCCCATTTCAGCCAATGCTAGAATGGGCCGCGATCGCACAAACCCCGTCTTAGCCCTTAGAATCAGGAACGAAGCCTCTACCCATGGTTGACTGTCCAATCATGATCCGAACCATGCTCCGATCATGGTTCGCCGATGGCTCGATCCTCGTTTGCTTGTTCAGTTATTGACTTCATCTGCCGTAACCACCCTTGAACCCACTTCTCACCCTCCCCTACGAACCCGCCCTGGAAAGCCTCGGTTCCGACTACTTTGATCCCGTAACCGCTGCCCAGTTCCCCGTCCATTTGCTCCGGTTTCGGAACGATCGCCTACTGCCCCTGTTTGACCTCGACCCCGCCACCGTCAGCGACGATCACTTTATTCAAGCCTTCGGTCAATTTGAGGGCTGTGCTCCTTTCCTCGCCTTGCGCTACCATGGCTACCAATTTGGCGAATACAATCCCTTTCTGGGGGATGGACGCGGCTTCCTGTATGGTCAAGTGCGTGGCATTGATGGCGAATTGTATGACTTTGGCACCAAAGGTTCCGGCACCACCCCCTACTCCAGAGGTGGCGATGGCCGACTCACCCTCAAAGGCGGTGTGCGAGAAGTCCTGGCTGCCGAATCTCTCTACGCCCAAGGGGTGTACACCTCCCGCTGCTTCAGCATGATCGAAACGGGTGAGCAACTGTGGCGCGGTGATGAACCTTCGCCGACCCGTTCTTCCGTTATGGTGCGCCTGTCCCGTTCCCATATTCGGTTTGGCACCTTTGAACGGTTGCACGCGATCGGGCGCAAAGACCTAATCCAGCATTTATTGGATCACGTCATCCGTTACTACTATCCCCATCTCCAGAAAGACGCCGATCGCCACGCTCGGTTCTATGCCGAACTGGTGCAACGGGTGGCTGAACTGGTGGCACAATGGATGGCCGTGGGCTTCTGCCATGGCGTACTGAACACCGATAATATGTCCATCACCGGGGAGAGCTTCGACTACGGCCCCTACGCCTTTATCCCCACCTACAATCCCCAATTCACCGCCGCCTATTTCGACCACTTCCGCCGCTATGCCTACGGCAACCAGCCCAGCATTTGCCGCTGGAACCTGGAAATGCTACAACGCCCATTGGAATTGGTCATCCCCACCGCCGACCTCGACGTGGGATTGGGGCAATTTGACGATCATTACTACCCGGCCTACTATCGCCGCATGTTGCTCAAACTGGGGTTTGACCAGATTCCACCCCAAACCGCTGCTGAATTGCTGGAGCAAACCTTCAACTTCTTGATCGCCAGTCAAGTCAGTTATCCTGGCTTTTTTGCCACCCTCAGTCGGGAATTTTCCCCCAGTTGGCGACAGGACAGCAGCCAGATCCTCGGTGGTCTGGTTGCAGAACAATTTAACCTCAATGCCGACCACATCCTTCTGTTAGAGCAATGGCGACAAGCTTACCACCGCGCTCTGCAAGAGGTGTCCATGGATCAACTGGTGCAGGTAGGCCAGCGGTTGCGGCGGCATAATCCGCAAGTGGCGTTGTTACGTCCGGCGATCGAGGCGGTTTGGGAATCAATTGTGCAAAACGATGACTGGGAACCGTTTAATCAATTGGTCGCCGCCATTCAAAGCGAAGGCGATCGCGGTGGCTGATGGGATTTGCCCACACCAATTAAAGTAGAACTAGTCATTAGAACTAGTCATTAGAACTAGCCATTAGAACTAGCCATTAGAACTAGACACGGTTCACCGTTTCCCCCCCCTCTCCACCCACTGGCGTTGCTGAATTTAGGGATGAGCTAAGAGTTGGATGAATTGAAACGAAGTTTCAATTCATCCTGCTATTCAGCAACACCCACCCACTCACTCACCCACCATCCTCTCCCCCATGGAACCTGAAGTCCAGCCCGAACCTACTGAACAGCCCACCGTCAAGGTGAAGCAACCGCCCGTGTTGTTCAACAAAACTCAGGCGATCATTGCCGAGATTTCGACTTACCTGGGTGGGTCGCTGATTGCCTACTGGAACAACCACAAGGGTTCGGTGTGCCATAACGATGTGGTGGCTCTGTATTCGCTGCTGGAGAAAATTGGCCGACAGGAGACGATTCACCTGTTTCTCAAGTCGGGCGGCGGCAATGGGCAGGCAGCGTTGCGGTTGGTCAGCCTGTTGCGGCAGTATTGCCAAAATTTAGTCGTCTTGGTGCCGCTAGAGTGTGCCTCGGCGGCGACGATGATTGCCCTAGGCGCGAATCAGGTGTTGATGGGGCCGATGGCGTACTTGACGGCGGTGGATACCTCCCTCACCCACAACCTATCACCGATTAACCGCGACAACGATTTGGTCAGCGTCAGTTTGGACGAGTTGACACGGGTGATCCGCCTCTGGCAAGACAAAACGGCAGATGTGAAGGAAAACCCCTACAAAACCTTGTTTGAATACGTCCATCCCCTCGTGGTGGGGGCGGTGGATCGGGCGGGATCGCTGTCGATTATGCTGTGCAAGGAGTTGCTGGCGCATCATATGGCGGATAACGAGATGCGCGATCGCATCGCCAACGCCCTCAACGCCAACTACCCCTCCCACAACTACCCAATTTTGTTTGAAGAAGCCCAGAAGATTGGCCTCAAAGTCAGCCACATGCCAGCGGAAATCAACTCGCTGCTGTTGGACTTAAACTCCCTGTATAGCGAAATGGGGCAGAAGGCCACCACCGACTTCGACGAAATCCGCGCCCACAGCAACGAAATCCTCAACATCTGGGAAGCCAAGGACATCCAGATTTATTTCCAAGAGGACAAGGATTGGTTTTACCGCATGGAAGAACGGCGGTGGATCACTCTGAACGACAACAGCGGCTGGCGACGGATTGAGCAGGTGAATGGCAAAAAACGCAAGAGCGTGCTGCATATTGCGTAAGGAGTCTCTGCAATAGCAGGTAGGATGAGATTTATACATAAAACAGCGGTTTATTCAGACTTGACGACATCACGGTTATGGCGATTCACGATCAATCCTCTCCAGTCAACTCGCCTTTTTCCACTCGGATGGGTTCTCCACCTCGGTTAGGCATTTTCACCATGCTGCGGTTGGGGCTATTTCAACTGGCCTTGGGCATGATGTCGGTGTTGACCCTGGGGGTGCTGAACCGGGTGATGATTAGCGAATTGGCGATTCCGGCGACGATTGTGGCGGGGGCGATCGCCATGCACCAGTTTGTCGCTCCGGCGCGGGTGTGGTTTGGCCAACTGTCCGATGCCCGTCCGTTTGGGGGCTATCACCGCACGGGGTATATCTGGCTGGGCACGCTGTTGTTTACCACCTGCGCCTTTGTGGCGGTGCAAGTGATGTGGCAACTCAACGCCAGCCTGAGCCAAGTGGGTTGGACAACCCCAACCTATGGCTGGGTGGCAACATTGGGTTTAGTATTTGCCTGCTACGGCATTTTCTTGAGCGCGGGTTCCACCCCCTTCGCGGCTTTGTTGGTGGATGTGTCCGACGAGGAGGATCGCTCCAAATTAGTCAGCATTGTCTGGTCGATGTTGACGGTGGGGATTGTGGCGGGGGCAATTCTGGGATCGGTGCTGACCAAAGGACTCACGCCGGAAACGCTGGAATCTGGGATCAATCGCCTATTTTTGGTGGTGCCAGCGGTGGTATGCGGGTTAACGGTGGTTGCCACGTTTGGCGTGGAGTCTACCTATTCGCGCTATCGGCTGCGATCGCGGGTTGATCACCACGAAGACCAAATCACTTTGGGCAGAGCCTTACGCATCCTCACCGCCAGCCGCCAAACCGGAATTTTCTTCACCTTCTTGGTGATCATGACCCTGAGCTTTTTTATGCAGGAATCGGTACTGGAACCCTATGGCGGTGAAGTGTTTGGGATGCCGATTTCTAAAACCACGCAGTTGAATGCCTTCTGGGGCATGGGCACGTTAGTTGGCATGGCTTCCACCGGATTTTTGATTGTGCCCCGCTTAGGCAAACAAATGACCACCCAAGTCGGCTGTGTCCTGGTCGCCATCTGCTTTGTGCTAATTATCCTGGCTGGTTTTACCGCTTCCCCGGCTGTGTTTCAGGGCAGTTTGATCCTGTTGGGGGCAGGCATGGGCGTGGCGACCAATGGCGCGATTAGCCTGATGTTGGATTTGACCGCTGCGGAAACCGCCGGCACGTTCATTGGGGCGTGGGGCTTGGCGCAGGCCATGGCGCGGGCGGTGGCAACGGTGACGGGGGGCGCGGTGCTAGATTTGGGTCGCAGCATTTTCCAGACTCCGGTGTTGGCCTATGGGACGGTGTTTGGCCTGCAAGCGATCGGCATGATTGTCGCCATTAGTTTCCTGAATCGGGTGAATGTGGCGGAGTTCCGCGAAAAAGCTAGGGTGGCGATCGCGCAAATCCTGCAAGTGGAGTTAGATTAACCGCTGCTCGGTTAATCCGGTTGCAACCACGCCTACATACACCAAACCCGCCGATGCGGGTTAATCATCCCC
>CAZJZR010000261.1:0-5655 GCA_964550475.1 uncultured bacterium | reverse complement strand
GCTCAAGGAACGATAAAAGCTTCGCTCAAGGAACGGTTCGGCTGAGCATAGCCGACGTAGCCATCGTAGGCTGAGCGTAGTCGAAGCCGAAGCCGAAGCTCCCTTGCCCCTCAACCTGCCCCTTGATCGGATTGTGATCTCATGGCCAATAGCTGGTGGGAAATTCAGGTGCTTTGTGATCCAGCCATGGATGAGGTGGCCTTCTGGCGATTGGAAAAATTTGGCTGTCGCGGCACCGCCAGTGAACAAAAGGGCAATATTCGCCTCGTCCGTGCCTATCTTCCCAAGGAACAAGCCCATTTGCTGGATTTGGCGGCTTTGTCCCTCTGGTTGCGGCAGGACGCGCTGTGTGTGGGGTTGCCTGTGCCCGCCACCCAGTGGCAGTTAATTGATGAGGAAGACTGGGCCAGCAGTTGGAAGGATTATTGGAAGCCGTTGGAAATTGGCGATCGCTTCCTGATTTACCCCGCGTGGTTAGACATTCCCGCTGACACGGGCGATCGCCACCTGTTGCGATTAGACCCCGGTGTGGCCTTTGGCACCGGCAACCATGCCACCACCCAACTGTGTTTGGAAGCATTGGAAATGCGCTTGGGCGATGAACCCGCCACCGTGGTAGATGTGGGCTGTGGTTCCGGGATTTTGTCCATCGGTGCCGTGTTATTAAACGCCAGTAAGGTTTACGCGGTTGATACTGACCCGCTGGCGGTGCGATCGGCGATTAGCAATCGCGAACTGAACCAGATTTCCCCTGATGTTATGGTGGTGGAAAAAGGCAGCGTCGATCGCCTGATCGAATTAGTCAAGGAACCCGTAGACGGCATTCTCTGCAATATCTTGGCGGAAGTGGTGATTGACCTAATCCCCCAATTTGATCCAATCTGCAAACCCAGCACTTGGGGCATCCTCAGCGGCATTTTGCTCGATCAAGCTAAACCTGTCGCCGACACCTTAGAACAACACGGTTGGACGGTGGCCACCCTCTGGCGTAAGGATGATTGGTGTTGCTTTAATGTGCGGCGGGGATGAGGAGTGAATGGTGGATAGTGGATGGATTCTAACCTGTGATCATCGCTTTAATCGCTTGGGCAGTGGCGGGGGCGAGGGCGATGCCATTGCGGTAGTGTCCGGTGGCGAGGAGGACGTTGCCATAACCGGATAACGGCTCGATGATGGGCGCGGGGCGACCGACAGGCCGAGGCCGCAAGCCTGACCAGGTGTGGATAATTGGCAGGTCAGCTAGGGCAGGACAGAGGGCGATCGCACCCTGGATCACAGTGTCCAGTAATGCGCCATCCGGTTGGAGGGATGCCCAATCGCTGCCGTTCACAACACTTTCTGGGGGTGGCTGTACCGTTGCCCCAATCCAATAATCCGTTGTACCGACCACTGGCACGATGTGAATGTCATCGCCGGTGATCACAGGTTGATGATCGGCGTGGCCGAGGGGATGGGGCGATCGCACCCGTACCGCTTGCCCCAGCACAGGCTGAATCTGCACCAACGCTTGTAAGGATTGGGTCAGGGGGGTTGAACCTAACCCCGCCGCAATGACTAGCCAATCCACCGCCTGAGTCTGTTTAGGGGTATGTACATGGGTCACCTGTTGACCATTGCCCTGTAGTTCAGTATCAAATCCAGTAACCGCCGTTTGCAACTGTAGGGTTACGCCGTTGTGTTGGGCGGCTGTGATTAAGGCTTGGGTGACCGCAACCGGATCAATCTGGCGATCGCAGGGGGAATACACCGCTGCCACAACCCCCTCCAAACACAGGTGAGGATAGCGATCGGCTAATTCTTCTACTGACAACAGATGCAATGGCCATCCCTGCCGCTGCCGCAGTTGGATCAACGACTGCCACCCTGGTAAATCTGCGTCACTAAAACACAGTTGCACCAACCCATCCCGGTTATAGGGAATCGGTTGGCCTGTGATGGCTTCCAGTTGTGGCACCCAGAGGTCGTATTGGCGAATGCTCTCCAACCGCATCCGCACATTCCGCCCCTTAAACTTACGGCTGATCGCCCCCACCAACACCCCTAACGCCGCTGCCGTTGCTCCCGTCCCTGCTGCCTGTTGCTCCCAAACGGTGATCTCTAAACCGGTCACCTGACTGAGTTCGTAGGCGATCGCGGCTCCAACGACTCCACAGCCAATAATGCCGATTTTTGTCATGGGTGAGTGCTGAAGTGATGAGTGGATAGTGGATGGTGGATGGGGCGTATCCAACAGTTGGGGGGCCCATCCGGGCGAATAGAATATGCCCGTTGGGCAGGCTTTGCCTACGCGGCTATACAAACACTAGCGAAGCCCTAGCGTAGCCATGCCGAAGGCTATTGCCCGTAGGGCTATAGTCCGCGTAGGCGGACTATAGGTTTTGAAACCCGCGTAGGCGGGTTTAGTTCTTGTAGATGCGGTTTTAACCGCCCCTCCCCCAAACGTGAAATACGCCCTAGTGGATAGTAGATGGTGAATAGTTTTGGGATTCAAGTTATTTCAATAACTTCCGACAGTGAGCGTAGCCGTCGGACAGTGAGCGTAGCCGAACTGGCCGAATTCATCAACTTCAGAATAGCCCACGGCCTAACAAATAATTGATTAACAAAACACCGCCTGTCAAGGCAAGCCAACTGACGTTCATCGATATAACGGTGCGAGGCAGGGTGGTGATTTTGGGGGCGTTGCTGAATCAGGATATGAATTAGAAGTTGGATCAGTTGGAACTTCGTTCCAATTCACCCTGCTATTCAGCACCACCCTTCAGATCGACCACGGCACTAAGCGCGTAGTCTGGGGCAGGTACAGAGGATGGCGCGGTTGTTGGCATCGGGTCAACCCCAAACAGTACAACACCCGCGTTCCAGTGGGGTTGAGCAGATGACTCACCTGTTGGGCGCGATCGCCCCTACCGCCGTGATTCCCCCATGCCACCACAATCTGATCTACCTGTTGCGCCATCTGCACTAGATGCCGATCTGTCTTTTCCCCCACGGGATCGCTAGCCGCCCATAAATCCACAGGTCGGGTTGCCCGATAGGCAAACAGATTCGTCACCACCAACGACCCAAAGCCCCACTGCTGAGCAAAACCCAAACAACGGCGAATCGTCGGATCATTCACCGTTGCATCCGCTGTACTGGGGTTCAGCATGACAAACCCCACCGCTGGCAACGCCTGATCCCAGCATCGCCCTAACCAATAGCGATACCTCCCACTAGGATCAAATTTGGCATTCCGTTCCATACCCTTTCCCCTCCCCCATCTGAATCTACGCTACAAATCTCCCCCCACAGCCCACAGCCCTCTCTCCCCCTCTCCACATGCCCTCCAAATCCGTTAAAGCGCAAAACTCTGTTTGACTTAGGTCGTATGGCGATTGTCCACAATTCGCCTGTCATTGCGAGACCTCCCACCCAGCCCCCACAGCAGGCCAACTGATCAGCAGGCCAACTAATTAGGTGAACGGCACTTTAGCAACCCGGTTTTTTGAAGAAACCGGGTTGCTGGGTAATCTTGGGGATGCACCCTCAACGGTGCGTTTCGCGGTACTCAATGCACCCTACGGGTGTTTGAGTTGGGTGGTGCAGAATTGGCGGATGTCGTCGGGGGCATCGGGGTTCTTGAGGTAACCCTCTAGCCAACGGCACCCGCGTGTGAGCAGTTGATCGAGGTTTTCCACCGCCCATAACTTGACCGTGCCATCACGGCCAGCCGTGGCGAACAGGTCGCCCTGAGGAGAAACGGCAATCGCACTGACCGGATTTTGGTCGTTGCCAAACCGTAACCGCTCTTGAGTCGTGTAAACGGCTGCGTGTAGCGTTGCGTATATATCTGTTTTGAGGGTTGGGTTGGCGTACCTGCTCTGTTGAAACTGGTAGCCTGCTTTGAGACTGGGTAGCAGCGCGTCAAAGGGGCGATTGGACACTAGGAGGGTTTCAGCAGTGGCATCAAAGGCTTTTGTTTCATTGGCCATGGCCACTTGGCGGCGGTTCTCTGACTGCCAAGCAAAGCCAACGGCCACCAGAGCGGCAATGACTAACAAGCCACCGAAGCCTTGTAAGGTTCGCACCGTGCGACGAGACTCCCGCAATTGGGTTTGCAGCAGTTCTGTGACTTTGGTCTCACTGACTTGCAGTTGCGCCCTCAACTCCCGCAGCCGATCCCAGCGGGTCTGGTTGTGTTGGTGAATAAACGCTGCCAAATAGTCGTGTACCAACTGATAGCGGCTTGCCCCTTGGCTGTCCTCCAGTTCTGGCAGTTCAAACACCAACCCCGACCCCACCAGCACCTGCAACACCTGTTGCAACTGCGGGGGCGACACCTGCCGATCCAGCGTGTCCAGATCCGCCAGCAATTGCTCTGCCGACTTAATCGGTCGCGTCCCCTGGGCATTGGTGAGGAAAAACAACACCAGATCCGCCACTTCCTGGTGGGCGGGGCCACAGTCCGCCACTGCCGCCGCCAAAAACTGCTTGACCAACTGTGGCTTTGGCTCCGCCCCCACCTTCAGAGAGGGCGATCGCCCGCAGCAGTCGGTTAAGAATCGCGTCCATGGGTGGGGGAGTCGGGGAATGGATGGGTGGGGGATGAGGCTGCGTTTATTGTAGTAATGGCTGAGGGGCTGAGCAGCATTATTGTTACCTTATTTGTCGAATTGTAGCGACAGTTTCAACTGGATTTGCCAACTGGATTCGCCCACAACCGGATTCGTCACCATTGCGTAGCCAATCAAAGTCCGATCAGCGGGCGCAATCAACCGTCTGCCATCCCACCTTTGGGTGATCAAATCGGCTAAACTAGATCAAGTAAACTAGTTGACGTGCCAGCATATCTAGTGTTTGATTAGGGTTGAAAATTGAGAATCACGCTAGATTCATGGAAACAGTCTGGAATCGCCTCCCCATGCGCTTTCCCGATTGTTTCCACTAGAGTCAGCCGTTCAGACGCATCTACATCATCAATTCACCTCTGATGGTGTTTGATTGGTGCCAACCATCCTCCCCACCGTCAGGGCAACAGGTCACCCTGTCAACTGGCGCAGCGGAGGCGCGATCGCGGACTTCACCCGTTGATAGTGGTCTTCGGCGGAGGATGGTTGCCCTTTACTCACTGCTCCGATGCATTCCCCTTGTCTGGGCGTGAGTCGTTTCATTGCTTACCTGCCCTCAACCTACCCTAAATCTATGGTTTCCCAGTTAGAAACCTCATCTTTGCGGTCTTCCCTGCGATTGCCCTACAGCCTAGAGGGGTTGGTGCAAGTCTTTACCGCCAGCCATCGCAGTTTTTTCACTAACGTGATGGCACAAGCCCTACGGTTAGCCGGACAGGGCACCCCAGTCCTAGTGGTGCAGTTTTTGAAAGGCGGCATTGACCAAGGTCACGATCGCCCCGTCCAACTCGGCCAGAACTTGCACTGGATTCGCTGCAACCTGCCGCGCTGTATCAACAGTCCCGATCCGGATGAGGCAGAAGTACAATCTGTCCACGAATTATGGCAACACACCCAGCGAGTGGTCGCCGCCAACCGCTATTCCCTGATTGTGCTGGATGAGTTGAGTGTGGCGATTGAATATGGACTGATCCCGGAAGCTGAAGTTTTGGCTTTCCTGCGCGATCGCCCCCCCCACGTAGACATCATCCTCACCGGCCCCAAC
>CAZJZR010000260.1:0-5663 GCA_964550475.1 uncultured bacterium | reverse complement strand
TCGAGGATCGGTTACGCCATCTGCTGTGGTTGTTGAAAGATGAAGTGGGACAACCCGACCCCGAAGGCACCTGTTTATCCGTGCGCTTGACCCACCAACACTTGGCGAACGCGATCGGTACTACACGGGTCACCGTCACTCGCCTGCTGGGACAATTGAAGAAAGACAACTGGCTAACCATGAACCGCGATCATCACATTGTCATCTCCGCCACCGCCAGTTTGTGATGGGTGTTGCTGAATTTAGGGATGAGCTATGAGTTGGATGAATTGAAACTTCGTTTCAATTCATCCTGCTATTCAGCAACACCGTTTTTGTGATGGTCTAATTTTATGTATGTAACCTAAACGTTATATTCCCTGACGCGGCTGCAAATTCTCATTAACATTGCCATACGGCTATACCAGTAGCCTGTAACACTAATGGCAAACTCAAGGGGAAGAGAGGACAGTCAGCGATGGATCTTTTGCCGTACTTGCTATTTTTTGGCTTGCTGGTGATTGGTATTCGCTATGTCACCGCTCTGTTGTTACTGCTCAAAAGTCGGTTTCAGTATCCCCACTACACTCTGCGGCCACAGCAAGACGTACCCGACTATTTGCAGACCGTCTTTACCCAGCCGATCGCCGACTTGCAGGAGTTTGGGTTTGCCGTTTGCGGCTATCTGGAAGTGATCCCACTGCTGCGGCTGTATCCGCCTGTCACTTGGTCGGTGTTACTGTATCACCCCGATCGCCACACCTATGCAGAACTGAGCATTTTGCGGCCTGTCAATGCTAACAATCTGTTTGCCGTTACCTTTTACACGCAGTTTGGCGATCGCTCCATCTGCATGACCACCAATGGCCAAGCCTTTAGCATTTTGGGACAAATTCCCGATACGGATGTGCAAGACCCCTACACACCCTCCTTGGGGGCACATTGGCATGTGCATCAGGATCGGATCGACGCTATGGCCACTGCCAAAACCATGGCTGCCCCCTCCCCTGACGAGTTTATTGCCGAATGGAATCAGCGATTGCAGTTGTATGTGGATGGCTTGTTGGCGCAGGGTCTGATGCAAGCAACGCAGGCTGGGGAGTGGCGGTTGACTTTGGCGATCGCTGTGAAGTCGTTACATACGGTGTTGCAAGGGACGGATCGGTTAACCAAACTGACCCAACAGCGTCAGGAAATGAGCAAGGTGAATCCAGCACTGCAAACCACGATTCCGATTGAATTGGAGGTGCAGGAATTTCAGCGGACGGAGGAGATGCGCCAAGGGTTGATGGGGCGGCGGTTGCGAATTTGGTTGATGATTGGCAGTGTTGCCATGTTTTTGGTGATTTACACGCGCACCATTCCTGTCGTCAGTCTGCTGCTGTTAATTGGGGTGTTGATCCTGCACGAAGGAGGGCACCTGCTGGCGATGAAAGCATTTGGCTATCGCGATACGACGGTGCTGTTTTTGCCATTTCTGGGGGCGTTGGCGACTGGGCATAAGGACAATGCCAGCCTCAGCCAAAAGTTTTGGATTTCTTTAGCAGGGCCATTGCCGGGATTGCTGTTGGGGCTTGGCTTGGCGATCGCGACCCAAGGTGACGGGTATCCAGACTGGCTGAATGAATTGGCGTTCATGCTGATTTTTCTCAACCTGTTCAATTTGCTGCCCATCTATCCATTGGATGGTGGCCAAATTGCTGATTTACTGATTTTTTCTCGCTTTCCCTATTTGGGAGTGGTGTTCAAGAGCATTGGGGTGGTGTGTCTAGGGCTGTTGGGGCTGGGGGAACCTGTATTGTTAGTGTTTGCCGGGTTAATCGCATTGGGCATTCCCAGTAGCTTTCGCAGTGCGAAGGTGAACGTCCAACTCCGACGGCAGTTACCCCAGTCGTTGCCCAGCGATCGCCCCAGCCTGCTCCATGCCATCTTTACCCAAATCCATGGTTTGGGGTATGGTCTCTTACCGTTTAACAGTAAGTTCACGTTGGTGAAGGAGGTGATCAATCGCCAGCAGGATACTCGTAACCAATGGGCTAGCCGTAGCGCGTTTGTGCTGTTGTATATGGGCAGTTTGGTCGGTGGGGTAACCGCTAGTTTTGAGGCATTGGCTCCCGGTTGGCTCAGTTCGTTACCCCGTCGCTGGCAAATGGAAGCCCGACATAATAACTATGTCGAACGTTACACCGCTACCCAACAGGCGATCATTGCCCAAACTACCCAATTGCTGGAAGCCAATCCCAAGGATGTCAATGCCTACGGCAAGCGAGCTGCTGCCAAAATCAAACTAAAAGATTGGCAAGGTGGATTGGCGGACTATGAGCAAGCTTTGGCTTTGGAACCCCAAAATCTGTCATTGCGGTTTAGCTATGCGTCAGCCCAAACGGATCTGGAAAACTACCCGGTGGCAATGCAGCAATATAACCAAATTCTGCAACTGAACCCGAAAAACGTCCAAGCGTATCACTATCGGGGCGAGTTAAAGGAAAAGTTGAAGGATGATCAGGGGGCGATCGCGGACTACAATCGCGTCATCCAACTCGCTCCCAACCAAGTCTCTAGCTATTTGCCCCGCATCCGGCTTTCTAGTCGGCTGAAAAATTACCCCGCTGCCCTCGCCGATGCCAATACATTGATTCGCATTCAGCCCAACTCCCCGGTTGGATACAGGATTCGTGCGGAAATCCGACGGCGCATGGGTGATCAGGCAGGCGCGAAGGCCGATCAACAAAAGGCTAGAAGCCTCTACAACAAAGAATGAGAGGATGTGATGCAGGAGTCGGTGATTTACCAAGATATAACGAGGTCAGGCAATCTATGACGACCCACGACATTACCATTGGTAAAATTCGCCAGCTTCCAGACTCGCTTGTCCAAGAGGTCAACTGGTTTGTGGATTATCTGTTGCTACGGCAAGATGCGACCTAATGGGCACTGTGGCAACAATTTATCACCCAAGCGGGAGATCTGAGTTCCTTGTCTGTTGAACAGCCTCCAGCCTCTCACCCAAAACAACCAACTTCATTTTTAGAGGTAGCTCAAAATTTGCAATTAGAGGAACCTGCGGATTGGTCAATTCGGTTTGATGATTACCGTTATGGTGTAGATCATGCCGTTGAATAAGGTATTTTTGGATTCAGCCTATGTGATTGCGCTGGCAGTTTTAGACTATGAGCAGCGATCGCCAATGGAGTAGTCCCTGTGGTTCAAGCCGTCATTCCCCCATTAGCACCCACCGCCCCTAAACCCATGTCCCTAATTGCTTACGACTCCCTAGGCAACTATGGCAAAGCCATCGAGTATCAGGAACAACGTTTAGCCATCGCCCGGGAAATCAAGGCGCACTCCTTCGTAGATGGCATCCACTTCAATGTCAATCCCTAAACTTTGCAGTGTTAGGGTTTCACCCGCCTCATAGCGTGTGTAAAGCCACATCCGACCTTCACCCCGCCGGAAATACTCGATCGCAACGCGATCGCTATCGATTAGCACATATTCTTGAAGGCTGGAGAGGGCACGGTAGAACTTAAACTTATCGCCTCGGTCATAGTCCCGACTACTGGGGGAAAGGACTTCCACAATCAGGGTTGGATAGCGAATGGCATCCTGTGCTGCCAAGTCTTTCAGATGACAGCTCACTACCAGATCAGGATAAAAGTAAGCATTCAGTTCAGTGACATTGACCTTAGCATCTGCCACAAATGCACGACAGTTCTTCTGGTGGAGTGGTGGACGCAGTGAACTGTAAAGATTTAATGCCAGTTGATTATGAGGTAAACTGCCACCCGTCATAGCGAAGATCGCTCCATCCAGATACTCATGACGGGTTTCCTGCTGGGCTTCCCACAGCAGATAGGCTTCAGCAGTCATGCCGTGAGGCTCGAAAGCAGCAATCATAGGAAGTTGCCAGGGTGGTAAGACAATTTTATTGTAGCGATCGCAGGGGTTCCGACTGGTGCGTTGCCAGGATTAAAGGGTGAAGCACGGGGAACCCAGAAGGGACTCTAACAAGGACTGCAACAGGGAAAACGACAGGAGGCGATTTCGTTGGTGCTGCGGCTACTGAAGCGCAAAGTGGGGACGTTGGAACCCAAGGTGCAAAAGCGGATTCAGCGGCTGTCGTTGACGCGGTTGGAGGCGTTGGGGGAGGCATTACTGGATTTTGCTGGAATGGATGATCTGCTGGGTTGGTTGGAGCGACAGTCGTCGCGCCGACGGAAAAGTGCTCCGTGAGTTTGGGGTGGGTGTGGTATTTTTTGGGGGATGAACCACGGAGAGCGGAAGCCAAGGCCATTGCCCAGATGTTCAATACCCAACCCTTGCTGGGTGCCCAAGCCACCAAAGCCACCGTAGTCCAGCAAATGCAGACGGCTCGGATGATTCACCTGGCTACCCATGGGTTATTGGATGATTACAAAGGCTTAGGCGTACCCGGCGCGATCGCCCTCGCCCCTGATCCGCAACCTACTAGCCCACCTTCTCAAGGGGGGACAGGGGGGATCATTCCCAACGGCCTACTCACCGCCAGCGAAATCCTCGACCTGAAACTGCAAGCCGATCTGATTGTCCTGAGTGCCTGCGACACTGGACGCGGGAGGATCACGGGCGATGGTGTCATTGGCCTCTCCCGCTCGTTGATCACCGCAGGCGTGCCCAGCGTCCTGGTATCACTGTGGAAAGTCCCCGATGACTCCACCAACACGCTGATGCAGGCATTCTACAAAAATCTGCAACAACCGGGCGTGAACAAAGCCCAGGCATTACGGCAGGCCATCTTGAGCACCAGAGCGCAACACAGCGATCCATTGCACTGGGCAGCCTTTACACTGATGGGGGAAGCCGACTAGGCTTCCGGTTGCTGCCCCTTTCCCCCGATCGCCTGTGTCCCTCTTCCAACCGTTTTTAGGTGAACTCGCCGCCTTAAGTGCCGCCTTCATTTGGGCGATCGCCTCCGTCATTTACCGGGGGGTGGGTCGTCAGGTGTCCGCCTTGCCGCTGAACTTAGTCAAATGTGGCATTGCCGTGGGCTACTTGTGGCTGACCATTCTGTTGCGCGGACAGGATTGGCCGCAATTCAACGGAGTTGCCATTGGTTTATTGCTGTTGAGTGGCGTGATTGGCATTGGCATTGGCGACACCGCCTACTTCGTGTCGCTCAACTGCTTGGGGGCGCGGCGATCGCTGTTATTAGAGGCGATCGCGCCCCCCTTAGCGGCTCTGCTGGCCTGGATCATACTCAACGAAAACCTATCGATCGCCGCCTGGTTGGGCATCCTACTCACCGTGGCGGGCGTGGTGTGGGTGGTGGTGGAGCGGGTCGCCGATCTCTCGCAACCACAACTGGATATGAAGCGGGGAGTCGCCTTTGGCCTGTTTGCCGCCATCTGCCAAGCCACCGGAGCCTTGTTGTCGCGATCGGCCTTAACCCAGTGGGACATCGATCCGCTCTGGAGTACGGTATTTCGCTTGATGGCTGGCGTGGCTGTGCTGATTCCGTGGGCGGTGTCCCAACCGCAAACCCGCCAGGAGTTCAAACCGTTTCAATCCAGCCGCTTGCTCCTGATCGTGGCAGGCACCGCCTTTGCCAGCACCTATCTAGCCATTTGGCTGCAACAAACCGCCCTCAAGTACACCGTCACAGGCATCGCCCAAGCCCTCAGTGCCACCAGTCCCCTGTTTGTCTT
>CAZJZR010000259.1:0-5688 GCA_964550475.1 uncultured bacterium | reverse complement strand
AATGTTAGGCAAACCACCTGATCCGCTGGTAGCGTGCCATAATTTTTGCAAGTGAAACCCTGGAACCTAGCGGAGTTAGCCCATGTTATTGGAATTGAGGCGACTGGAAGTTCCCCCTGGACAACGATTGTTATTGCGGGATGTCACTTGGGCAGAGTTTGAATCTATTTTGGCAGAATTGGGAGACCATCGCGGGTCGCGCCTTGCCTATTCCAGCGGTACGTTGGAGATTATGATGCCACTACCAGAGCATGAACTTGGCAAAGAAATCATTGGGGATTTAGTCAAAGCTCTGTTGGAGGAACTCGACATCGAGTTTTGCAGTTTTGGCTCAACCACCTTCAAAAACCAAGCGATGCTGCAAGGCATTGAACCCGACCAATGCTTTTACATCCAAAACGAACCTGTGATGCGAGGCAAGGATCGGATCGATCTAACCCTAGACCCACCTCCAGACTTGGCATTAGAAATCGATATCACCTCGCGCACCCATCCCAACATCTATCAGGCATTGGGTATGCCTGAACTGTGGCGATTTGCCAATGGCACGTTACAAATCAATGTGTGGCAACCTAATGGGTATGTCAGCGTCACCGAAAGCCCCAATTTCCCAGGCTTGCCATTGGTTGAGCTGATCCCCAATTATTTGGCACAGGCTAAAACCAACGGTCGGAATCAAACCTTACGGGCATTTCGGCAGTGGGTGAGAGACACCCAACTCGGTTGAGCCAGCCTTGATGGACAATGTCTGAGGAAATTTCTGGATGGCGACCTAGATCAGGGCAAACGAACGGGCGATCGCCAAATCACCCTACCCCCATCACTCCAACCAGTTCCGCTAAAATTAAACCAACAGCAATGGAAGCAGGGCGATGACCCAGACAACGGTACGATTTGCCAGCTTTGAGGAGTATCTCTTCTATAGTGATGCAGTGCCGATGGATGGCCATTACGAATTAGTCGATGGAGTGCTTGCCCAATGGCCACCCGAATCCGAACCCAATAATTGGATCGCTGACAATTTGCAATTCCTCTTGGCGATCGCCAACATTTTGCCCCGGCGGCTGATCAAAACCCATTCCTGTGAAGTCCAGGTGCCCGTTCTGCAACCCAAAGATGCGGCGAATCGTTACCCTGATCTGGTGGTTTTGCGACCAGAACACCTAGAACTTACCCAACGGCGACTCACCATTACATTGGATATGCCGCCCCCTCGACTGATTGTGGAAGTCGTCAGCTGGATCTGCCACTGCGGGCGAGTCTCCTATGGAGACGCTACGCGATCGCCTATAGCCTCGATGCGATCGCCCGGAACGGCTTGCCACACCGCCCGACTGGCCCACTGAACGATGATTACCAGGATCTCTGGCTCTTGGGGCGGCGACCATACCTGTTTACCCAGAAAACCGGGATAGCCCGCAACTGTCGCTGTCCAAACCGCGCGATCGGCCTCCAGGAAATGTTGCCGATGGGCTGGACTGATGCGAAACTTCAGCCACTCAATCACCATTCGGCGGTGGATTTTTCCGTTTGGAATTGCACTTTGGCCGTATTTTGGGGGCTAGTTCTCCATCTCATCCCGAAAGTCGATGGCTGACGTTCCCTTGGAGTTCAACTCATGAATAATGCAGGTTAAACCACTATAATACACATTTCTCATATTTATGAGGGACGGTCAATGGATTAAAACTCCTACTAGGTAAAGGATTGAGTCATGTGGGTTATGTCCACATCACCGCAAGCGGCGATAGACATTTACAATAGGCATTGATGTATTGATTAAAGGTCTACGAGTCCATCCATGACCCATCCTACTGACATTGCCACACTAAGCCGTTGGATGGCTGCCGATTTTAGTAACCAAGCCCAGGCGTTTGAAAACCCCCCCTTGTTTGCTCACATTCGGGTCTGTATGCGCCCGTTGCCCCCTGATTTTTTGCCCAATGGCGTGAGCTTGTTTGTGGAACAAGCCTATGACTTCATGTTGAATCGTCCCTATCGGCTGCGGGTGCTGCATCTGTCTGTGCAGGGCGAAGGCATTAAGCTGAAAAACTATGTGGTGCAGGCACAAGAGTCGCTGTATGGAGCATCGCGCCAACCCGATCGCTTAAAAGCTCTGACTCCAGACCAAATTGAGTGGATGTCGGGTTGTGACATGAACGTGGAATGGACGGGGAATGCCTTTCGGGGGCGAGTGGAACCGGGTAAGGGGTGTGTGGTGGTGCGGGATGGCAAAACCACCTATTTGGATAATGAATTTGTCTTAAGTGAGTCCGGGCTGCTCAGCTACGACCGAGGCCGCGATCCAGAAACCGATGAGTTACTCTGGGGATCCATTGCGGGGCCGTTTGAGTTTGTCCGCTGGACGAGTTTTGCAGATGAAGTGCAGGTGTAAGGTATTCATTCGCTCCCTCCTGTAAACCCATTCGTAACTATTCAGGTTGATCAACGCTTGATTGCTCGATCTAAAAGGGTTGGGAAACCCAACCCCTACAATGCCATCTGTTGTTTGGTGTGTAGGGGCGCGGTTTCCGCGCCCTAGATTCGGCTACCTGAATACTTACCCTGTTCCTCCGCTGACGGGCAGTGAACGGTTACTTTCAAACAGCCTCTAAAGACTCGTTTAAGTTTGAGGGGGCAATCAGAGTTTAGTCAATCATGGTGTCGGGAACAGTAATCGGGGAGAGACGGGCGATCGCCCGTAGGTTTTGGCAGCGAATCAGTTCATTGAATTCCAGACTGGTGCGCCCTTCGATCGCGGCCAATTGTTCAATCGCGCCCAACAGATGCCGTGCCGCATCGCCCTTGGTGTAGCCGCGCCGTTGGGCTACGGCCAATGCCTGTTCATCCGCCGCCAACTCAACCCGCGCACTGCGATTGCCGCGCCAAATTTGTAGTGCCGTCACAGCCGTTAGTCCGGCAGCAGTTACTGTCCCCAGGGCATCCCCCTGCACCAATTCCACCCCTGTTCCCAGCAGCCCAATAATTGTTAAAGCTTGGTAGAGATCGGCTTTGAGCCAGTGGATTTCCCCTAGCCACGCCACTGCCCGTAACAAGGCCAAATCCCGCTGCGGTAGAGGCAGTTCAAACCAAAGGTCAAAGTTAATCAGGATCGGGCGGATCACCGTCCAGGGCAGCGGAAAGGGGGTGGCGATCGCCACCGACTGTTTAGAGTTAGCGACCAATTTACAATTCATCCGTCCCGATGCGGGCATGATGTCTAACAACCGACGAATTTCAGCATCTACATCCAGATTGATCATGGGATTAGGAGTCACAGGGGCGAAGTCTCAGTCCAAGGGCCAATTCTATGCAGTCAGAGCGATGGTAATAGTACAGCGGGGTTCCGTGTGATCGCCTACTCACCCGACTCCTGCTCCAAGCGGTTCAGCAGCGATCGCAACTTAATCCGGTTAATGTACGGCCAATCCCCAGAGGATTCAATATCGCGGAGGAGCGCGTAGAGTTGTTGGCGGTTGACAGGCAACGAGTCTTGAAACAGACCCTCACGGATTTCCTGATGCAGATCTTCTAAAAATCGCAATACCAGCAGCAAGCCCTTCGTATCTCCCTGTTGCTGTAAGGCGACTTGCCGCACTGCCGCCGCAATCGGTTGCAGTTCCGCTTGTAGTTCCGCTTGCAGCGGTTCCACCCTACTCTCATTCGCTTCCATAAACTCCTTCCCTGTAAAGGCTACAGAGCCGTGTAAAATTATCTTTGACGATCATTCGATAGTGTAACCATTCACACGTCATGACTCTACCAAGGGTTAGGGTTGACCGAACCCATGACGGTTGACCTGAGGTGGTATAGGCTGCGATCGCCAGTCCTTTACCGCATGGAGTGTGAACCATTACTCTCCAGTGACCGTTTATTCTCCCATAGGGAGGCGAGGTTGTGGGCTTCGGCCAGCTATTGCATCGGAATTGAGCACAGGCCAATGGCGGAGTGGATTCGTCCACGCATCTCCCCAACGGCTGTTGGCTGAATTCAGTCTGCCATAGCTACATTCAACCAGTCTCTTCGCCAACGGTAGTCGTTACCCCCACGCGATCGCTAGGACGAGGATTTTTGTCCATCGCCCATTCGTCGCTTGAGTGCAGTAATCGACAACCTGGCTTGAGATTCGGCTTTAGGTTCGGCTGCATAGGTTTCGCTTTTTATGGTATGCCTCTATAAGCATCGGACTTTATCCCCAAGCTGCATCGATCGCGAGACAGTTGAAGGTCATATTTCCTAATCAAGTCAAAGCGTCAATGTAACCCGTCCCAAACCTAGGGAAATCGGCTTACGGGCATCCCCCAAGAGCTTCCCCTGCTAGGGAATAAACGGTTACAAAGCAGAAGATATTAAAGAGTAACTATTCACTCTCCATTAAGGAAAAAGGGTTGTGGGCATTGCCCGCGTGTTCCTCCCCTGACAGGGAATGGACGGTTACGGTTTAGAAATTTTCTTGTTGGATGACTGTTAAAAAACTGTTTGGATAACTGTGACCCACCCGTAGAGCATCCCCCAACCATCGCAGGGTTTGACCACTGTTGAACGGGCGAACCGCTTACGGCTAATCCGGTTAAACCGTTAACCAGTACAGTTAAACAGTTAAGTTGTTTGGAACTGGTTTCATTGCTACCTGAGGTCAACTATGAGGTTTCGCGCTTTAATTGTTGCATTTATGGCTTTGTGCTTGAGCCTGTTGACGGCCTGTAGTGAACCTTCACTGGCGACAACTCCTGAAGTGCTCACCTACGACCAAATTAAGGGAACAGGTCTTGCCAACAAATGCCCCCAATTGGATGACACCGCTCGCGGCGTTATCCCCATTACTCCCGGTCAGTCCTACAGCATCACTGAGATGTGTTTAGAGCCGACGGCATTCTTGGTGAAGGAAGAAGGTACCACCAAGCGGAAGCAGTCGGTGTATGTCCCCACTAAACTACTCACCCGCTACACCTCCTCCCTCGACGAAGTTTCTGGCGACCTCAAGGTCAATGCGGACAAGAGCTTAACGTTTACTGAAAAAGACGGGATTGACTTCCAACCCACCACTGTGCAATTGCCCGGTGGTGAGCGGGTTCCCTTCCTGTTCACGGTTAAGGGTCTGGTCGCTACATCTCAACCGGGGTTGGATAGCGTCAGCACCTCTACTGACTTTGAAGGTACCTATAAAGTACCCTCCTACCGGACTTCTAACTTCTTAGATCCCAAGGGTCGTGGTTTGGCTACGGGTTATGACAACGCTGTGGCTCTGCCTGCTCAAGCTGACAGCAAAGACTTTGAGAACGTCAAGAAGTTTGATGTCGGCAAGGGTGAAATTTCCTTGAACATCGCTAAGGTGAACAGTGCAACGGGTGAAATTGCTGGCACCTTTGAGAGCAATCAACCGTCTGACACCGACATGGGTGGCAAACAACCACTGGATGTGAAGATTCGGGGTCTGTTCTACGCCAAGGTGAAGTCTGCCGCTTAAGTCGAGCCAGTACTTAAGTTGGGCAAGTACTTAAATCGAGCAAGTATGGGTGCAAGGGTGCAGATCGTTGAGTGCATCAGCTCAACCCGTCTGCCTCTGTCGCACCATAACCATCAACACTACCATCAACACATAAGCCAAAAGGAAGGGGTTACACCCTTCCTTTTTTTCCTGGTTCTAATTAAATTTGTGTTGTCCACCGTAGGGGCGAAGCATTCCGG
>CAZJZR010000258.1:0-5721 GCA_964550475.1 uncultured bacterium | reverse complement strand
GATCGGGGAATATAAAAGGTAACTGGGAACTATTTTGCCTAAAACCAGATCTTAAAATCTAAGATAAAGATGGTCATTTATTCGCAGGGATGTACTTGGCCTATAATGACTTATCCATGATCCGCTAACCAATCTGCGAAGTCCTGCCTGTCCATGACTAGCGAATGACTCCAGTGACCGAGTTCGTATCGAGTTCGTCTTAACTATATAGCGGCTTGCGGTGATGTGCGCTATACCTACACCAATTGGTTCTCTATTCAGTAATAGCTACCGATGACCAAAACGCCTGAGCAAGAAATGCCAACCCCGCGATCAGAAAGATCAGAAAATATCTGGCTTGAGGGTTTGAAAACCATTGGACTGAGTATTGTCCTGGCATTGGGAATTCGCACCTTTGTGGCGGAAGCTCGCTACATTCCCTCTGGCTCGATGTTGCCAACCTTACAAATTAACGATCGCCTGATTGTCGATAAAGTCAGCTATCGGTTTGAAACACCCCAACGGGGCGATGTGGTGGTATTTAACCCTACGGATGAACTGTTGCGCCAAAATTTCAAGGATGCCTTCATCAAGCGGGTGATTGGGCTGCCGGGGGAAACCGTTGAAGTGCTGAATGGCCGAGTATACGTCAATGGCAAAGCGTTAAATGAGGATTACGTTGCCGATCGCCCCGAATATCAATGGGGGCCGCAAAGGGTTCCCGATGGGTCTTATTTAGTATTGGGTGACAATCGTAACCAAAGCTACGACAGCCATTACTGGGGATTTGTCCCACGGGAGAAAATCATCGGTCGTGCCGTCGTGCGCTTCTGGCCATTGGATCGGATTGGTACCATCACCCCTTACCCAAACTACAAGAATCTGAACCCATAAAATCAGTCAGAATGACGCAACAAGACGTTAGTTTGCGTCTATAATGCCAGACGATTTTGCAAGACAGTTACAGGGTAGATGCTGTCGGCATCTACCCTGTAAACGTTTTTGATGGTTTAAATGGAAGTTTGAGGGTTTAAATGGAACCGTCTTGATACTGATGCCGCAGGAAGGCCACATCCACAACCTCCCCGGTGATATTGCCAACGGTCACTTGTAAGCCAGATCCCCCCGCTTTGGTGCGAATGTAAGCTAACCCTAACATCCCAATATCTGTACTGACCAAACTGGTCAGACGACCAACCTTTTCTTCGCCCAGCATCACCACACTGCCCGGTTCCACATTCAGTTCCACACTCAATTCCGCAGTTGCGTCAACGGCAAACCGAATCCCCCACAGCCGTTGTTTTACGCCCTTGTAAGTATCCAAACGGGCGATGGTTTCCTGGCCAATATAACAACCCTTACTGAAAGACACGGCCTTCCACAACCCCGCTTCCAAGGGATTGTAATCTTCCGTCAGTTCCGCATCCGGAACGGGACGACCCTGCTGGATTCGTAATTGTTGCCACAGGCGATCGCCCATCGGGACTGCTCCAGCCCCAGTCAGTATTTGCCACACCACTGCGGCTTGATCAGCAGGCATGATGAGTGTGTAGCCGGGCGTGGTCAACCCACTGCCTACCGCCACCCGAACAGAAACGCCACCAATAGTCACAACCTGATGTGCCGCATAGGGTGCTATTGAAATATCCACACCCGTAATATCCACGCCCGCTAACTGTTGCAGCACAGCCTGACTGGATGTACCCATCAGCGTGAACATGGCTGTGGTTGCCGTGACATCAGTCAGAGTGACGCGATCGGCAAAGAAAATGTAGCGATCCAGCCATTGCAAGAGAAACTGCCGTCGATTGGGAGAGACCACCACCATCACCGCATCGTCTAGCACGTAAGCGGTGGCTAAATCTAGCGTTCGAGCGGTGGAGGTCACAAAGACGGTGTCGCATCCCTGACCGGGTTTCAGGGTTTGAAAATCATTGGTGCTTTGGTTATGCAAAAAACGAATGCGATCGCTGTCACCCACCAGAATCCGTCCCCAATGGGAGCGATCGCACAACACCACCCCAGATTCAATCGCCTGTAATGCGGTCGGGTGCTGACCAAACTCAGCGACTACAACCGTGCCATCGGCAAACTGCTGCCAAGTAGCACCAGCCGCCATCTGCAATTGTTGAAGGGCAGACGGTTGGCTAGGAGCGGCGACTGTCTCTGCTGTCAGTGTGGTTACAGCCATGGTCACCGATTTGATTTCTGACTCAATTTCCGGAGATGTAATGTCTGACATAGGTGCTGAAATCCACTGCTATAGCCATCCTAGCCGGATTCGGTCAGCTCATATGATCATTCAGTCCCTATGCAGAATCTTCACAGTATCTGGCGGTTAAAATCGCGACTACCCGGCGGAAACACCACGTGACCACTCCCAGGGGTACAGCCAATAGGCTGTTTAAGACGCTCTAGACGGCATACACGGACAACGCCCTAATATAATTTATTCTTATTGAATATTCAGGAAGCAAATTGTTTAAACAATCATCCATTATCAAGATAGCAACCGTGTTCTTGTAGACAAAGGACGTATTTCCGAATAAGCGGAGACAACGACGCACTGATCCCCGACCTTAAATCATGCATTGAAGACTAGGGATCATCAAATTTTAATCTCGCCATTAATCATTCTTTAGATTTTCATAACCTTTTAACATTGCAGATTCCCAATTAACTACTCATAATGGAAGGGGATCAATGATAAGTCGCATAACTATTTCTAATCTGTTTCAATCAGTTGATGATTTTCAGTCAACTTTGTTCAGTCAACTGATGGTCTCACCTTCAGAGGCCATATTCAGATGCCAAAATGGTTGACTTTATCTGGTTTTGCCTACAAGCAACCCTGATTGCAAACAAACTTTCTAATTTCTCTAATCAGTTTTTTCGAGTCAGTGGGATTTTTCCCTATTTTTTACAGCTTGCCTCAGAGACTGTTTGAACAGGTGCCTAGGTAACCGTTCACTCCCCCTTGGGGGCTACCGTGTATACACAAGTTGAAACTACTGTCGCGGAGGGCTGTTTAGCCCCCTAAATCCCCCAATTCTGGGGGACTTTGGATTTCTGTCCCCCCAGAATTGGGGGCTAGGGGGCGGCTCGGCAATGGTCTCCGCTTGTGATTGCGTCAATTTCGTAATTCAGTTCGGTTGTATTGCTAATCAGAGTGGCAACTCAGCTAATTCCCTGGCTCTGGTTAGTTTCGGTAACCCAAACGATTGCTCTCATGCCATCAGGTAACCATTTGCGATCGCTTTATATCAACAGTTATTACATCACCATAGGGAGTTTAAGATGCAATTACTTCAAACTGTATGCTGCCCCAATTGTGGGAGTCCTGCCCAACGCTACTACCTGCCCACTCGTCAAACTCAAACCCAGTGCCCTTCTTGCGATTATCTAATGATTACCTGCTCGGTCACGGCAAAGGTGATTGAGGCTTACGCACCGGGCTTGTATGCGGAAGTTAGCCGTTAATTCTTACATCACGCTTCATTACGCCAATTAACAGAACTGGGGGATTGTCTCTACGTCATCCCCCAGTTTTGCATTCACCTTGTCTCACTATAGAAACCCTAAAAAAACCTCCATACCTGCATCTCCCTAACTACAGGTCAGAGACATCGCAACTGCACCCTTGAGACTCTGCCATTGCATAGGACGTTGATAGGTCATTTGGGATGAGTGCCCATCAAGTTCATTGCATTATTTCCATTGCATCATCTATGCCTCAGCAATGCTGAGGTAACGCCTCAATGGCTTAAGTACCTGCGGTCAAAGCCGTAATAAATAACTCTAAATAATGATTCACTAATCCAGCAGATTCTGAGGGCATGGTTTCCCGCACTACCTCTTGCATCAGACGGTAGGCGCGGCTGGATTGCGATTCCTTATTCAGAGCCGCCATAATATTCTGCATCCACAAAATCAAAGTTTGCTTATAGCCTTCTTCATCGTCCTTCAGAATAGCCAAAGCCACAGATCGCAGCACATAGCTCATATCCCGCTTACAGGTTTCCCCATGGGCTTGGATGGCTGCGCGGTCAATGACTAACATGCGTCGCAGTGTTTGCAGAATTAAACTGTCTGCCTGTTGGCTGAGCAAGTTATAGGTTTGTAAGCGCAGGGAAAAGGTCTGTTCGTACAGTTCCAGGGTTTGCAATTCCAAATCATTAAAATAACGACCGTCAGCTTGTAAAACTTGCTTGGTAAGGGTGGTGTTCATAATTAGGGCACTCGTAACGTTTGTTTACTTAATTTATAACTACTACGCATAACTTAACAATCCGTAAGATTTGCCATCTTTGCCAAATTCCGATTGATACGTCATTGATCGCAAACATCATTAAATCTTTTTTCACTCCTAGGCAAATCGATAGAAAAGTGGGGTTCAATGAAGCTGTACCCTCCATGTTGAAGACGGAATACTACGGCAGAATCGTCATGGATTGTTGCCGATAGATGATTACTGCCTACTACCATCAACCTCTGCTGTGTACATCAAACCCCGAATAAATCAGTGATGTTTTTCAGTTTAAAAAGGAGGGTGGGAGCAATGGGTAATCGTTCCCAACTCATACGATTAATCCTCGATTTTTATCGGGAAGACCTCAACCAGCGGCAGCAACTGGAACCCTTAGAAAGTTGTGAAGTATCTCGGTGGTGGGGCGTGTTGTACATCCGCTGTGGTAACCAAACGACCGCAGATTTGCTGTTGCAAGCGCGATCGCTGATTGAACAGCCCATCGCCCTCTTGCGACTAGCACAAAAAATTAAAATCCAGGTCGGCAAACACACCATGGCGACGTTCCCAGTGCAGGTTCAGACCACTGAATTGTTGGATCGAGAATGGGGCATCGAATTAGAATAGCTCCTGTTGCCATTCCACTTGAGGTATCGACCTAAATAGCGACTTAGGGATCAACAACAACACAGAAACAGTTCAAGCAACAACACCAAACCCAGAGTCATGCATAAAAAAGCCCCATCAAACTGACAGGGCTGACGAAGAGAATGATGTCTGGTCTAAAAAGGTGTGGCAAAAATTATTTTTCGTGCGCGGAGCGCAGGAAAAGACAACCTTCTAGACCACTTTCCCAAGAGCCTCTAAGAGGGTGTTTTAAAAGCCCTATTTGATGTATCCCTGGCGACTGTTCGCCTTGCGTTCCCGCAGGGTAGTCGCGGCTATACGGACACTAGCTTAGCCCTAGCGCAGCCATGCCCAAGGCTATTGCCCGTAGGGCTATAACCTGCCTACGCAGGTTATGGAACCCCTTGATTTTTTCAGTCCGCGTAGGCGGACTTTGCTCGTGTAGTCGCGGTTTTAACCGCCAGACACTTTTCAAACACCGTGTAATAGAGTTTTGGAAAACTCCCCTAGAAAAGCTAATTTTTTGCGTGTTCGGCTTAGAAAAAACTCGCCTTGAAAACAAAATCTGGTGGTGATGAATAGCAGGATGAATTGGAACGAAGTTCCAATTCATCCAACTTCTAATTCATATCCTGATTCATCAACCCTCAAGTAAATGTTCACTCCCCGTCAGGGGAGGAACAAGCGGGCACAGCCCGCAACACTTTTTCCCTGGGGGGATGTGAATGGGTTACACCCCAAAATCTAACTGATGTTAAGGGTTGAGCGGTGCGGAGATAGCCCACACCGCCGCAATCACCTATAGCTCTACAGAAGCTCTACAGAGCATTACCGCGAGGTAGAACTTCTTCAGGGAAGACAAAGTTTTC
>CAZJZR010000257.1:1296-5738 GCA_964550475.1 uncultured bacterium | reverse complement strand
GCCCTCATGGGTTCCAACATGCAACGGCAGGCGGTGCCCTTGCTGAAGCCGGAGCGGCCTTTGGTGGGCACGGGCTTGGAAGCCCAAGCCGCACGGGACTCTGGGATGGTGATCGTCAGCCGTACCGATGGCGAAGTCAGCTATGTGGATGCCACGACGATTCGGGTACGGGATGCCAATGGCAGTGAAGTGGGTTACACGCTGCAAAAGTATCAGCGGTCGAACCAGGATACCTGTTTGAACCAACGGCCTCTGGTGCATTTGGGCGATCGCGTCGTTGCGGGTCAAGTGCTGGCCGACGGTTCTGCGACGGAAGGCGGCGAAATCGCCCTCGGTCAGAACATCCTGGTCGCTTACATGCCCTGGGAAGGCTACAACTACGAAGATGCCATCCTGATTAACGAACGGTTGGTCTACGACGATGTGTACACCTCCATCCACATTGAGAAGTACGAAATCGAAGCCCGCCAAACCAAACTCGGCCCCGAAGAAATCACCCGCGAAATTCCTAACGTTGGGGAAGATGCCCTGCGGCAATTGGATGAAACCGGGATCATTCGGATTGGGGCATGGGTAGAACAGGGCGACATCCTGGTGGGTAAGGTGACTCCTAAGGGGGAATCCGATCAACCGCCGGAAGAAAAGCTGCTGCGAGCCATCTTTGGGGAAAAGGCGCGGGATGTGCGGGATAACTCCCTGCGCGTACCCAACGGTGAAAAGGGTCGGGTGGTAGACGTGCGGGTGTTCACCCGTGAGCAAGGGGACGAACTGCCCCCCGGTGCCAACATTGTGGTGCGGGTCTACGTCGCCCAAAAACGCAAGATCCAGGTGGGAGACAAGGTGGCGGGTCGCCACGGCAACAAGGGGATCATCTCCCGGATTTTGCCGAAGGAAGACATGCCCTATTTGCCCGATGGTACTCCCGTCGATATCGTCCTCAACCCTCTGGGTGTGCCTTCCCGGATGAACGTGGGTCAGGTGTTTGAGTGTCTGCTCGGTTGGGCAGCCCACAACTTGGATGTGCGGTTCAAGGTCACCCCGTTTGACGAAATGCACGGGGCAGAAAAATCCAGGGAAACGGTACACGGCAAACTGGAACAAGCCCGCGAGGACACCTTCCAGGATTGGCTGTTCAGCGAAGACGATCCGGGCAAGATCCAGGTGTTTGACGGGCGGACGGGCGAACCCTTCGATCGCCCCGTCACCGTCGGTAAAGCCTACATGCTGAAGCTGGTGCACTTGGTAGACGACAAGATCCACGCCCGTTCCACCGGCCCCTACTCGCTAGTGACTCAGCAACCCTTGGGTGGTAAAGCCCAACAGGGTGGACAGCGGTTTGGGGAAATGGAAGTGTGGGCGTTGGAAGCCTTCGGTGCCGCCTACATTCTGCAAGAGTTGCTGACGGTGAAGTCGGACGATATGCAGGGACGGAACGAGGCATTGAACGCGATCGTCAAAGGCAAGGCCATTCCGCGCCCCGGCACCCCCGAATCCTTCAAGGTGTTGATGCGCGAACTGCAATCCCTCTGCTTAGACATTGCCGTTCACAAGGTAGACACCCGCGACGACGGCAGCAGCCGCGACATCGAAGTCGATTTGATGGCCGATGTCAACAGCCGTCGCGCCCCCTCCCGCCCCACCTACGAATCTATTTCCAGAGAAGAAATGGAAGAAGAGGAAATTTAGTGATGAGTACGGAGTGCGGAGTGGTGAGTTAATCGATGCATCCCGATCTCCCACTCACTCCCTAACTCCGAACTCCGTACTCCCTCCACTCCCCTACTCCGCACTCCAAACTCCGTACTCCCCTACTCCCTCCCAAAGTCATGCCTAAGCTAGAGCAGCGATTTGACTACGTAAAAATTGGTTTAGCTTCCCCCGATCGCATTCGGCAGTGGGGTGAACGTACCCTGCCCAATGGTCAGATGGTGGGGGAAGTTACGAAGCCGGAAACCATCAACTACCGGACACTGAAGCCGGAAATGGATGGTCTGTTCTGTGAACGGATTTTTGGCCCCGCCAAAGATTGGGAATGCCACTGCGGTAAGTACAAACGGGTACGCCACCGGGGAATCGTCTGTGAACGTTGCGGCGTGGAAGTCACCGAGTCCCGCGTCCGCCGTCACCGCATGGGTTATATCAAACTGGCAGCTCCCGTGGCTCACGTTTGGTATCTCAAGGGGATTCCCAGCTACATGGCCATCCTGCTGGATATGCCGCTGCGGGATGTGGAGCAAATTGTTTACTTCAACGCCTATGTGGTGTTGAATCCTGGCAACCACGAAGGGCTGAGCTATAAGCAACTGCTGACCGAAGATCAGTGGATGGAAATTGAGGATCAAATCTACAGTGATGATTCTCAACTGGAAGGAATTGAAGTGGGGATCGGGGCGGAAGCCTTGCAGCAGTTGTTGCAAGACATCAACCTGGAAACCGAAGCCGAAAAGCTGCGGGAAGAAATCGCCACGTCCAAGGGACAAAAACGCGCCAAGTTAATCAAACGCCTGCGGGTGATTGACAACTTTGTTGCCACCGGAGCCAAGCCGGAATGGATGGTGCTGAATGTGATCCCCGTGATCCCGCCCGATTTGCGCCCGATGGTGCAGTTGGATGGTGGACGGTTTGCCACCTCTGACTTGAATGACCTATATCGGCGGGTAATCAACCGCAACAACCGTCTGGCTCGCCTGCAAGAAATCCTGGCTCCAGAAATCATCGTCCGGAACGAAAAACGGATGTTACAGGAAGCTGTGGACGCGCTGATTGACAACGGTCGGCGCGGTCGGACGGTGGTGGGTGCCAACAATCGTCCCCTCAAGTCCCTCTCAGACATTATTGAAGGGAAGCAGGGACGGTTCCGGCAAAACCTGCTGGGGAAACGGGTGGACTACTCCGGCCGTTCCGTCATCGTGGTGGGGCCGAAGCTGAAGATTCACCAATGCGGTCTGCCACGGGAAATGGCGATCGAGCTATTCCAACCCTTTGTGATTCACCGTTTGATTCGCCAAGGCTTGGTCAACAACATCAAAGCCGCCAAAAAGCTGATTCAGCGCGGCGATGCCAGCGTCTGGGATGTGCTGGAAGAAGTGATCGACAGCCACCCCGTCCTGCTGAACCGGGCACCCACCCTGCACCGTTTGGGGATTCAAGCCTTTGAGCCGATTCTGGTGGAAGGTCGCGCCATCCAACTGCACCCGCTCGTTTGTCCCGCCTTCAACGCTGACTTCGACGGTGACCAAATGGCCGTCCACGTTCCCCTGTCCCTGGAAGCCCAAGCCGAAGCCCGGTTGCTAATGTTGGCCTCCAACAACATCCTCTCCCCAGCCACGGGACGACCCATCGTTACCCCTAGCCAAGACATGGTGTTGGGGTGCTATTACCTGACGGCGGATAATCCGGTCTACGATCGCGCCTCCACCCGCTACTTCGCCAACCTCACCGACGCGATCATCGCTTACGAACAAGAGCAAATCCCCCTCCACGCCTATGTCTGGGTGCGCTTCGATGGGGATGTGGAACAGTCGGAACCGGAAGAGGTACAAGTGGAATCCGCTGGGGATGGCGTTGTGGTCAAAACCTTCATCGGCCAAAAGTCGGGTGTACCCATCCGTCGCCGCCGCGAAGATGCCGACGGCAACCTAATTTCCCAGTTTGTCCTCACCACACCGGGACGGATTATCTACAACCAAACCATTTACGAAGTGTTGGCCAGTTAGGGATGCGGTAGTTTGGGAGTACGGGGTACGGAGTTGCGGAGTTTGGGAGTACGGAGTTAGTCAGCGGATGAGTGATCTAAATCCGTTCTCCAACCAACGCAATCAACCTTCCTCTACTTCCATCCACTATCCACCATCCACTCATCACTTACCACTTATCACTCACCACTCATCACCCACTCCGATTCACAGTAGGGGAGAACCATGACGGGACAACAAACAGGCAAGATGATCTTCCGGAACCGGATTGTTGATAAGGGACAACTGAAAAAGTTAATTTCCTGGTCGTTTACCCATTACGGTACCGCCCGGACAGCGCAGGTGGCTGACCGTTTGAAGGATTTGGGCTTCCGTTATGCCACCCAAGCGGGGGTGTCCATTAGTGTGGACGACTTGCAGGTACCCGAAAGTAAGCGCGACCTATTGGATGCCGCCGAGCAGGAAATCCGCGAGACGGAAGCCCGCTACAGTCGGGGGGAAATCACCGAAGTGGAGCGGTTCCAAAAGGTAATCGACACCTGGAACACCACCAACGAAACCCTGAAGGATCAGGTGGTGGCTAACTTCCGCAAGAAAAATCCGTTGAACTCGGTGTACATGATGGCCTTCTCTGGCGCACGGGGGAACATTTCCCAGGTGCGGCAGTTGGTGGGGATGCGCGGTCTGATGGCCAATCCCCAAGGGGAAATCATCGACATGCCGATTAAGACCAACTTCCGGGAAGGG
>CAZJZR010000257.1:0-1196 GCA_964550475.1 uncultured bacterium | reverse complement strand
AAGGAAATGATCGCCGCTGGGGTGGAAGAAGTGGTGGTGCGATCGCCCCTCACCTGCGAAGCCGCCCGTTCCGTCTGTCAGCAGTGCTACGGCTGGAGTCTCGCTCACGCCAAACTGGTGGACATGGGTGAAGCCGTGGGGATCATTGCCGCCCAATCCATTGGGGAACCGGGTACCCAGTTAACCATGCGGACGTTCCACACCGGGGGCGTGTTCACCGGGGAAATGGCGCGGCAAGTCCGGTCGTCCTTCCCTGGGGTGCTGCACCACGGTAAAGCTCTGAGAACCCGCCCCTTCCGCACCCGCCACGGGGAAGATGCCTTCATTGCTGAAACCAACGCTGAGATTGTGTTGGAAGGGGAAGGCAAATCAGAAACCTTCGCCATCACCCAAGGCACCATCATCATGGTTGCCGATGGCGAACGGGTGAAAAGCGATCGCATGTTGGCGGAAATTCCTCTCGGTGGCCGCACCCGCAAGTCCACAGAAAAAGCCAGTAAGGACGTGGCCGCTGGTCTGGCTGGGGAAGTCAAATTTGCTGACATCACTGCTGAAGAAAAGAAAGACCGCCAAGGCAACACCACCCGTAGCGTCCAACGGGGGGGCTTGATCTGGGTGCTGTCCGGTGAGGTGTACAACCTGTTACCGAATGCCGAACCCACAGTGAAGAATGGCGATTACGTCAATGCTGGCGATGTGCTGGCGGAAACCAAATTGGTTACCGAACACGGCGGGATCGTCCGGCTACCCCAAGAAACCGACGGCAAAGGCGGGCGGGAAGTGGAAATCATCACCGCCTCCGTTCTGCTGGATCAGGCCAAAGTCCGAGCTGAAAGTTCCCAAGGCCGGGAGCATTACCTGATTGAAACCAAGAATAATCAGGTGTTCTCCCTGAAAACACCCCCCGGTCAGAAGGTTCACAACGGCGATGTGGTGGCCGAGCTAATCGACGATCGCTACCGCACCCAAACCGGCGGCATCATCAAATATGCCGGGGTGGAAGTCGGTAAGAAGAAGGGTAAGCAGGGCTACGAAGTCACCAAAGGCGGCGTGCTGCTGTGGATTCCCGAAGAAGCCCACGAAGTCAACAAGGACATTTCCCTGTTGATGGTGGAAGATGGGCAATTTGTCGAAGCCAGCACCGAAGTGGTGAAGGACATCTTCTGCCAAAGCAGTGGCGTGGTGGAAGTCACCCA
>CAZJZR010000256.1:0-5744 GCA_964550475.1 uncultured bacterium | reverse complement strand
TAGGCTTCAGCCGTAACGCATCATCTTTAGATTATGGGTACTTTATTTTTACGCTCCTCCCCTAGTGCGCTGTGCTCGGCTATACGGCAGGCTAATGATCGGGATAGGATGAACGCACACTGCCCAAATCAGAGTCGGGTTGCAGCGTGGAAACGAGAATGCCGAGCAGTTTGTTCACCTCTTTGATGTAGTAGTCGCTGACATCAATGAAGGCCGTTTGTCCTTCCAGTTTGAGGAACTTCCAATCGGTGCCAGTGGTAACGGCTCCATAGACTGGATCAGTTGGATTGTTCTCTTGTTGATTGAATAACCGAGCCGCGATCATGGTGGCGATGCATTGCCCCAATCCACTGGGGATGCTTTCGTTTTTGGCTTCTACGATCGTCAGCACTGGGCTAGTGATGTAATACTGTTCTGTGGAACGGCTGAGGATAAAGTCACACCGTCCTTCTAAGCCTTGCTCTGGAGCCACTTCAAAGGTACTGCCAGAAAAGATGGAAATTTGGTTGTGCAACAGTCGGCGGACTTCGATCAGGATCGGCATGACCAACAATTCTGACCGGGCTTTTTCGGTGTTAATCGCGCTGGCAAGGGGGCGTTGATCTTTGAGGGTGAGGGTGAGCAACTCGCTAGGCGTAATCCCCTTCGTTTCGGCAAATAAATCTTGGGTTTCGTTGGTGACGATGCCAAAGTCTGCTTTGACTTTACTAAGGGTGAAATTGGTGTAGGACATCGGGGTTACTCCACCTACTGACCAAAGTCCCTTTGCGCTGGCGAATCATCAGAAAAAAGTCCCGTAAAAAATACCGTAACTTTAGACGGTAGATTCAGATCTCACAGTCAGCAAACTCATTCAATATTGCCGCAAAATATTGCTGCAAATAACATTGATTAAAATTCTAAATGGCTCAGGCGGGATTTGAACCTGCGACCTTGGGCTTATGAGTCCCCTGCGCTAACCACTGCGCCACTGAGCCTTAGCACTGAAAGCTTAAATCATTTCAGTATTTTTTAATTTAACATAATCGGTTACGCGATCGCCACACTCGATTCAAAATAATCCAAAATCTTTGACAATTTCTGTCCACATGAGTGCAGAAGCTATTGGAAACCGTGGCTAGCCGGTTGATTTTTCCGGCATGGGAGTAGGAAAAATCAACTCCTCCTTGCAGAATCGGCGGTACTTAGGGGTGTTGGCGTGGGGGTGTTGCGATCGCCTCCACCACATAGAGTCCCACACCATAGAGAACGATCGTTTCCCCCACTGTCTCTAGTAACTCCTCAATTCCCACCCGTACCTTTTCGATTACAAAGCCTGCCGTGCTGTAGTAATGGGACAACAGCGGTTGCAGGATCGCGTGTTTTAGAACCTCCGCCCCAAAGCCACCCAAGGCAAAGATGCTAATCCCGATCAACACCCACAGCACTGTCCAGCGGTGTAGCTGCCAGAAGCGGCGTAAATCCTGATAGCAGAACAGCGGAACAACCACCAACAGTGTGGAATAAATGCCGATCCAATTGAACTGACGCAGGGCAATGTGGATTTTGAACACTTCATCCAATGCGCCATAAAAGGACAACGTGGCTAAGACAATCAACAAAAACCACGAGGGCGGATGGGCTAACCGTTGCCGCACGACCATAATGGTCACCATGGCCATGCCCACTCCAAACAACAGCAACGCCTGCAACACCGAAATGGCCGACAACTGACCATCAAAATTCAGCAGCGGATGGGCATGGCGATGCAGCAGCACATCAACGACATAGGCGATCGCCAACGCCAGTTCCAAACCGAGCAGCAGCAACAGGGCAGTACGGGGCATAGGGAAGGGGGAAAAGAAGGAAGGGTCAAGGGTGAAGGCTAAATGCTAAAGGGGGATGCGTGGGTAATCTATCTCTCTTTCATTTCTTGCCCCTTTACCCTTCACACTTTTCTCTTTCCCCTTGCCCCTTTCTCTTCACCATCCACCATCCACTCATCCCTTCCCACTCACCTCCCCCAACAACCGCTCCCGATCCACTTGCAGTAGGTTGTCCCATTCAGGCGTGTAGACGGTGGCGGGGAAGAGGTCGGCGAAGAATTGGGTGATGATCAGGTTATCAACGATGGTCAGGTAGTCGCGGGGGATGGGGCCGTCGATGTGGCGACTGAGAACCCCAAACCCGGCACGTTCGCGGCGGTATTGGTTGGGGGGGGCAACGATTTTTAGCCATTGATCCAGATTGCTGGCGGTGGTCATGCTGCTGGCGAGTTGTTCCACCAGACCGGGGGGTGGAGATGTCCGGGTGGCTTTGACCCAGGCTTTTTGTAATAGGGGCAGGCGTTCTGTCGGGTTGAGCCAAGCCGCGATCGCCATTTCCCCCGGTGCGCCATCGGGGTTGACGGGTTGGCGCAAGGCTTTGCCCATGGCCAAATCCAACAGGGCTTGGCGGTAGTCGTTGGCGGTGGGTGCCCAGTCGGCACGGGCTGCGTCCCAATTGCCGCGCCACCATTCGACTGAGCCACGGCAGAGTTGCCAATTGGCTTTGAGGGCGGCAGAGGCTTGGGGGTCTTGCAACAGGGTGGTGTAGCGTTGCACGAGCCGATCAAGGACGCGAATGTAAATTAGTTGAAAGGCGGGCGATCTCCAAATGGGACTGGTGATCAAGAGCGGATCGCGCAAGGCTTCCAGGGTAATGGCTTCCACGGCTTGATCCAACTTGCCCTGCGCCAATAGGCCATAACCCAAACCATAGAACATCCCCCGTTTCCCTGGCACGAGGCGGGCCGCGTTGGCAAATAACTGGGTAGCGGCTTTGGGGTCTTGGTTAACGGTGAGCCAGGCCAAATTGCTGTAGCCAAATTCCTGATGGGGGGCAGCGGCAATCCCTTGGTTGAATGCCGCGATCGCGTCGGGAATCAACTGCACATTGTTGGTTTTCAAGGCCAAATCGCCCAAATTCCAACCCAATTGGTAGGGGTAATAGGGTTCCCAGGGAGCCAGTTGGATGGCCTGTTGCAGGTTTTGACGAAATTGGGCGATCGCCTGCTGCTGTTCGGCGGCGGTGGGGGGTGGGTTGGTGGCATTCAGTTGGGCCAAGGCGGCAAAGCCGGTGGCTGAGGCTGACCAAGCCCGATGGACGGGGAACAGCCACAGGCTAAGGGCGAGGGTGAGTCCTGTGAGCAGGAGGGGGGACAAAATGGTGAGTGGGGCGCGGGGTAGGGGCGAATCGCCCTTCCCCCGTACAACGTCGGAAGCGTCATTTGTCCGAACCGGCAATGAATGTGGCGTGGAGGCGATCAGCAGAGCCGTGGTGAGCAGGAGGCCGCCGCTGATGCCGAGGTTGTCCAGTTGATAATCTGTGAGGCTATTGATGCTGTAGGCGAACAGGGCACTGGCGAGGCTGGTGATCAGAATGCGTTGCCGGGGATCGGCACTTTGGCGTAGACCGCGCCAAATGGTCAGCACCAGTAAGCCGATCGCGCCCACCGTCAACCCTACCCCGGCTAAGCCCAATTCTGCCCAAAGCTGTACAGGGGTGCTGTGCAGTTGATACGCCCATTCAGCTTCTCGGCCTGCCCAGGCAGGACGGTATTTTTGAAAGGCGACGGGGACAACACCCAGCCCTGCCCCTAGCCAAGGATGGCTGAGTCCCATCTGCCACCCTGCCACTAAAGTGATGAACCGATAGGCCAATTCGTCGCCAATGCGTCCGGTGGCGAAGGATTGGAGAAAGCCGACCAAGCGACTGTTAAACAGCAACAGTCCACCCAGTGCACCGCAGCCCACCAAACCCGCGATCGCCAACTGCCAACGTGGCAGCCGACTCCGGACTAACCAACCGATAAAGGCGGCGATCGCCCAGGCCATTAACCCCAGCCAACCGCCCCTAGAACTGGTGGTGTACAAGTCCACTAACCCCAGCCCTAATCCCCCCAACCAGAACCAGCGTTGCCAACCCTCATGCAGTAACCCCAAACCCAATAACCCCGGTAAGGCGAGCAACAAATAACCCGCCACATAGTTCTGGTGCCCCATGGGTGCCCAGTTCCGTAGGTCAATGGTGGAAAAGTCGAAGGGGAGTTGAATACCAAACTGTTGTCGCAGGGTGGCCAAGCGTGCCAATTCGGGAGAAACGGTCTGCCCCAGCCATAGTCCCAAACTGAGCAAGATGAAGGCGAGGTGCAGATACCCTTGGGCGGTGAACAATCTCCGGCGATGATCGGCGATCTGCAACCAGGCGTGCAATGGGTAAAGAGTGATTAGCCCACCCAAGGCAGCAATGCCTTACCACCGAGCCTGTTGGGGAAATTCGGCGGTGAAGGAAGACAGAACCAGGGTGGCGATCGCGGCGACGATCCACCAATCCCACCCATGGCCAAGGCGACACATCTGTCCTGGTTGCCGTCTCTGTTGCAACAGGAGGGCAATTAACCATAACAATGGACACAGCAGCGTGACTTGCCAAAGCAACACCCACGGCCAACTCACCATCAAACTATGGCTGTCGGGTAAGAGGGTGAAGAGGGCGTAGAGCAGGGCAGCGAGTAGCCCCAAGAGGGGGGGGCGGGTGGGCCGGGGTTGAGGGTCGGTCATGGAGTCAGTTCAGCACTATCCCTTGGCTAACCATCGGCAGCGGCTGATGCCGTCAGCTTTTGAGCTGCTTTCTCAGCCCGTGATTCCGCTTCGGCCATCACCTCATCCATTTTCTCCAGGATTTCACCGGGGTAGTTTTCCAACACTTTGGTGGAGAGGGAAATCCGCCCTTTCAACTCATCCAGGTCAATGATCAACGCTTTGACCGTTTGCCCCGGTTGGAACAAGGCGGGCAGAGAAGCGATGTATTTCTGGCTGATTTGGTTGATGTGCAGCAGGCTGGTGACGCTGCCTAAATCGACAAACAGGCCAAAGGGTTTGATACCAGATATCCGCCCTTCTACCAGTTGGCCAACCTGCAACTGGCTGATCCGTGCCGATTGACTGGCTTGTCGTTGGGACAGGACGAGCTTGTTAATTTTGGGGTTAATTTCCAAAACGCTGACGGTTACGGTGAGTCCTTTGAGGGATTCCAGATTGTCCTTATCGACGAGGTGCGATCGCGGAATAAACCCACGCAAACCTTGGAAGTCAACGGTTACCCCGCCCTTATTCAACCCTGTTACTCGGACTTGTAGTGTTTCGCTGGCTGTTTGCATTTCCGCCAAGCGAACCCACAACTTTTGCATTTCCAACCGTCGGATCGACAGCATCACCTGACCATCCGCATCTTCACCACGGATGATCAAAAATTCTCGCTCTAGCCCCACGGGTAATGTGTCAGCTAACGTGGCTCCAGTTTTGAGCATGATCTCTTGCATGGGGATAAAGGCGGCAGCCTTACCGCCAATATCCACATACGCACCGTTATTGTCATGCTCAAACACTTTTCCATTAACCGTTTGCCCAGTCTGGAACGAATAATCTTGTTGTTCCAGAGCTTTGGCAAAGTCTTCGGTGGAGAAGTTGCCAGACAAATTACTTGATGCGGATTGGGCTTTTTGGGCTTCAGAAGACATGGACATGGCAAGAAAAACCATCAGGTTCTCCCACTATAGTCAATTTCTGAAGGAAAGGCTTTACCTCCGCCAGAAACTCTTGACGAGCGGGATTATTTTTTGGAAAAAACAAATTATTTCTTGGACAAAACAAAATGCGCCCCATTAAACCCGATGCTCAATCACATGGGTGGCACTGACCCATTCGCCTTTGTCGTTGTAGCTG
>CAZJZR010000255.1:0-5748 GCA_964550475.1 uncultured bacterium | reverse complement strand
ACCACCGTGATTTTGAAATTTCTGCCGTTTGGTGGGGCGGTGCAATGGGATGACCTGAAACTGTTTGAACGGGAAGTGCAGGTGTTGCGGCAACTGAACCATCCCCAGATCCCTCGCTACCAGGACTCCTTTTCCATTGATGATCAGTTTTTGTGGTTTTGTTTAGTCGAGTCCTATATCCCTGGGCGATCGCTGAAGCAATTACTAGACGAGGGTAAACGGTTTAGCGAAGCCGATGTGGTGCAATTGGCAACGGCAATTCTGGAAATTTTGCTCTATTTGCATGAACTGAATCCACCCGTGATCCACCGCGACATTAAGCCCAGCAACCTGATTTGGGGCGACGATCAGCAGGTTTATCTGGTGGATTTTGGGGCGGTGCAAGACAAAACCGCTGCCACCGGACGCACCATGACTGTTGCTGGAACCTATGGCTATGCCCCATTGGAACAGTTCAGCGGTCAAGCTGTTGCCGCCTCCGACCTCTATGGCTTGGGCGCAACCCTAATCCACATGATGACCGGAACCGCCCCAGCAGAACTCCCCCAACGCAATGCCCGGATTGTCTTCCGCGATCGCGTCAGCAACACTACTCCCCTGGTGCAATGGGTGGAACGGCTGACCGAACCAGCGGTGGAAAAACGCTATGCCACCGCCCGGATGGCTTTGCTGGCCTTAGAGGAGCGCGATCGCCTAGTCCTGCCCCATCGCGCCAACGCCCAGCCATCCGGTGCCATCACCCCGGCACCGCCATATACATCCATCCTGTTGAACCGCAATAGCAACCGCGACAGCTTAGAAATCCTCATCCCCAGCCGCCACGTCATTCTCAACCCAATTCTCGATTTCTTTGGCACACCAGATGAACCGGGACGGATCTCGATGGGACAAATCGCGCTGATCAGTGGGTTTATGGTCGCGGGGTTCCTCGTCAGCGTCCCGGGATTTCTCCCCGTAGTTGTATTGCTTGGGATCATCGGAGCTTGTGGGGTCGCTCTCGTGATGTCTTGGTTAAACGGCTTAGAAATCGCCCTCAACAGTTTGCCGATCAATGTAGAATTTACCCGTCAAACTGCCCAATTGCGGATCCGCGATTCTCCCTATCCCTTACAAGGCAGTCACACAATTAAAATCAGCGAAATCCGCCGCGTGTATACCGTTGGCAACAATCCCAAGAAAATGGCCGTAGCCTTGGAAACCCCGTATGGGGTAATCTCAATTGGGCTAACCGCATTAACCGGAGAAGGTAACAACAAAGCTCCTAGAATTACCCAGATTTTGAGCAGTGCCGAAGCCACCTGGTTAGCCGACGAAATCCGCGCTTGGTTAGCCGAAACCCCAACCCCGTAACGGACATGGCATTGCCATGTCCCTACCCTGAATCCCGAAGACATTACTTTTTTCTCCTTTACCCTTTTCCCCTCACCCTTTCCCTTTTCCCCTCACCCTTTCCCTTCCCCCCTCCCCCTTCCCTCCATGAAGCATTGGTTGCCCGTCTTACCAACCGCCGTCTGGATTCTCGCCATCGGTCGGTTATTGTCTCAGGTGGGCACGGGTTTCACCATGTTTTACGCCACCATTTTTTTTGTCAATCGGGTGGGTTTATCGGCAGCGGCAGTGGGATTTGCGGTAGGGCTGGGATCGATGGCGGGAGTCGGGGGACGGATTGTGGGCGGTTCGCTGGCCGACTCGCCCACCTGGGGGCGGCGCAAAACCTTGCTGCTGTCGGCGGCAGTCTCAGCCGTGGGATCGTTTGTGTTGGCGGTGACCTACGACTTGCCCTTGTTTATCGTCGGTAGCATGATTATGGGCGTGGGGGTGGGGCTGTACTGGCCGGCCACGGAAGCAGCGGTGGCGGATTTGACGACGGAGGGCGATCGCAACGAAGCCTATGCCTTGACTCGGTTGGGCGATACCGCTGGGTTGGGACTAGGGGTAATTTTGGGCGGATTAATCATCAGCACCACCGGAGCTTATCGGCTGTTGTATTGGGTGGATGGGCTGTCCTATCTGGTGTTTTTTGGCATCATCTACGCTGGGATTACCGAAACGGCGCGGTTCGCCGAGGGCAAGCCCTCGATGTATCGCAACTGGGGCATTGCCCTGCGCGATCGCCCCTTGCTGATTTACGTCATCGTCAACATCCTGCTGACCCTCTACTTTGCCCAAATCCAGAGTGTCTTACCGCTGTACCTGACCAACTTTGTTCGGGTGGATCCGCTGCGATCGCCCCCCGGTTTTGCCGCCGCCACCATCAGCGGCCTAATCACCTGGCACATTGTCCTGGCTGCGGCTCTGCAACTGCCCGTCGCCCGCTGGCTGCGCCGCTTCCGCCATCCCCAATCGCTCATGCTCTCCGCCATCTTGTGGTGCGTCGGCTTTAGCTTAGTCGGCATCACCGGACTGATTACCGCCAACCATCTGGCGATCGCGGGGTTGTCTCTAGCGATTCTGGGTTTGGCCTGCATCGCCTATCTACCCTCAGCTTCTGCCTTTGTCGCCGACCTCGCCCCCGAATCGTTACGCGGCATCTATCTGTCAATCAATTCCCTTTGTTGGGCAATCGGTTATTTTCTGGGGCCTCCCGTGGGTGGGTGGGCGTTGGATCAGTCCAAAACCGTCGCCGATCTGTTCTGGTTTGGCCTCGCCGCCACAACCCTCGCCCTCTTACCGATTTTGCACTACTTGGATGGGCTGCGATCGCCCTCGCCCCCCTCCCAGCAATCCCCCTAAGGGCTGGTCAAGCCATCACTGCAAAGCACTGCATCCTTGATGTCTTAGGGATATCTTAGGGATGTCTTAGGATCGTGGATTTAATCAAACCGCAAACTGGATGGGCGGGTTTAGCCGATTCATCTGCATCCTGCCATGGATTTAACAGCCGTTGGCATCAGAGCAGTTGTATCGAAATCGTTACAATTTCGGCAGATCCGTCGAATTGCTTAACAATTGTTCAAAATTCTCAATTGGATTAATAACTTTTGCTAACTTGCATTGATCCCACTGGGGAAAATCCATAAATTGTACACATATCGAATCAAAGCGTTACTTATGACACCCGTAAGATTTCGTCATCAGTCGCCAGATTCGTTCAATTTTCTCTGTAACTGTCCCTGTAATTGTTTCGCAACGATAAAGGATCACGCTAATGGTTAGCTGTTTACCCCTGGCTCCTCGCTATCGCTTAGATGATCAGCAACCTTGGTTGGAAGGCATTGATCCGATGCGGAACTACTGGTTACAGGTAAACGGTGATGCTCAATTCACGGTGATGATTCCTGGTTTGGTGGTGCAATCCTTGGCTGAGTTACGGGTCACCATCCACCAATTCCGGGACTTGCAAACGGGCGATCGCATGGTCGTAGAACGGGCAGGGCAAAGCTACACCATTCATTGCATCGGTGAAAATTGCTACGCTGTGGATGGGCAAGTGAATGGGGCTGCTGTTTGGCACTTGTTCGACCAAGAGACATTGGAAAGTTTGTTGATGACGGCTCATCCCGACTGGAAATGTGCCGCGAAGGATGTGGAATTGGGGCGGCGTTTGTTGCTGATGTCCCTCAACCAACCTGCTGGCATCCCGGTTGCAGCCTAACCGCGCTACAGGGCGATTGATTTGAGGTTTCAGTTCATCCTGGTTCAGTTCATCCATTTAGAGTGGGGCGATCGCTTCACTCTAAATTTTTTATGGAACGATGACGTTGACTATGACATACGACTGGATTGTGGTGGGCGGTGGGATTGCCGGAGCCGCGCTGGGTTACGAATTAGCGCGGCAGGGACTCCGGGTTTTGTTGCTGGAACAAGACCGTAATTTAGACGGCGCAACTCGCTACAGCTACGGTGGGGTGGCCTATTGGGCTGGCACCACGCCCCTGACCCAGCAGTTGGGGGCAGAGAGTTTGGCGAAATATCAGCAATTAACGGAAGAACTGGGGGCAGAGATAGAGTTTCGGGAATTGGATTTGGTGATGACAATCCCGATGGGGGCAGATGTGGCGGCGATCGCCCAAACCTACGCAGCCTGCGCCATTCCACCCCGCTGCCTCACCCCAGCGGAGGCGGTGGAACTGGAACCCTGCCTCAACCCTGATGCCTTGGCTGGTGCCCTCACCTGTCGTCATGGCCACATGGAACCTACCCTGACAACGCTGGCCTATCGCCAAGCGGCGATGAAACTGGGGGCAGTGGTGGAAATTGCCAAGGTAAACGGCTTACAGATGATACAGCTAGGGGACAGGCAGACAATTCAAGGAGTCGTAGCCGACCAGACCGTATACAGCGGCGACAATGTGGTGATTGCGGCAGGGGGCTACAGCCGGGCGTTGTTAACATCCATCGGCATTAGCGTGCCGCTGCACTTCACCCATGCGGAATTGATTGAAACCCCGCCCCTGGAAACTCGGTTGCAAGCGTTGGTCATGCCTGCCCAAATCCAACGCGCTCAGTTGGAACGGCAAAGCACTCGCCCAGAGCTGGAAACTCTCTGGGATCAACCGGGTCAAGAAGCCGCACCGCCAATCTTGGATGCCGGGGCGATTCAATTTCGCAACGGGCGGGTGGTGATGGGGCAAATCAGCCGCACCCTCACCGACCCCCAGGCAACGGTCACGGCGACAGTAGGAGAAATGGCGATCCGTACAGCAGTCGGTGATGTTTTACCCGGTTTACGACAAGTGCCCGGAACTTGGCACAAGTGTTTGGTGGCATTCAGTCGGGATCAGTTGCCACTGGTCGGTTCAGTCCCAGGCTATCCGGGGTTACACCTGTTCACCAGTTTCAGCAATCCGCTCACACTGATTCCCCCAGTCGCCCAACGATTTGCCGCCCACGTCACCCAATCCGCAGATCCGATCATTGACCAACTTGCCCCCGCCCGCTTACTGACAATTGCTTGATATGTCCCCACATGGCTGTGTTCCTAACAGGTAACCGGCCTGCACTAATCAACGGACTCTGAACTAGCACTGTCCCGTGAACTAGCACTGTCCCGTGATGGCTGGCGATCGCGCTCTAAGTTGGGTTCTTCATCCTCAAACGCCTCACTGCGGGGAAAGCTAGTGGAACCATCGGGTAAGGCATCGGCTAAGGGATTGCCGCGATCGCGACTGCCACCATAATTTATCCCAGTCTTACCTGCATTGCCTTCATTGATCTCATCTAAATGCAACGCACTCCCGCCACCTTGGGGTAAGCGTTTGGCATTTCCAGACCCACCCGCCTTGCCATAGTCCGGGGAACGCCGACTGGCGGGTTTAGAACGGCTAAAACTGCGCCATGCCGCCTTCACACCCGCCATTACCGTGCGCGTCGTCGTCTGCACCCGATTTACTTGGCGTTTAGCTCCTGTAATGCTGCGATCGACTTGCTTCACCACTTCACCCGCACTTTTCACCCCATCAGTCATGTCATCGGTCAACTCAATGATTTCCCGTCCTGTATTCCGAATCGCTTCCAACGTTGGCGGCATCTCGCGGGATAGGGTGTCAAATAACTTTTCTGCACTCCGCGCCATCCGGGCTAGTTCGCGCATGGTCGGAATCGCCACAACCAACACCGCAGTTAGGCTAATGGCGACTAATAGGAAGGATAATCCTAACCAGAAAATGGGATCAATCACGAGACAGGGTGATGGAGGGGTTAGTGGAGCGTAAGGAAGGAGTGGCAGAGTGAGTGAGTGAGTGAGTGAGGGGATGGTGGGAGATCTCGATATTCAAGCATCCATTCCCAATGACCAATCACCCGTTC
>CAZJZR010000254.1:1738-5752 GCA_964550475.1 uncultured bacterium | reverse complement strand
ACCGTTAATCGACCATTGACGATGGGGATCGTACCAAGCGCACGCCGCATAGCCAGCGTTTGCGAGTGGCATAGCTGTTCTACTTGCTCAGAAAGCCTCAAGCATGTGAAGATCTCAAGCAAACTCAACCCTATGGGTGATTCACAACGTCAGGGTCAAGACCTGCAAGTCCAAACCGGATCAACGGTTGAGCGGTGAGGGCTACCCCCACGCCACCGCTAGGGGCTATCAGCAACAGTGAACTTAGGACATTGAGGTATTAGAACGTTGAAGACCCGTTGGCTCCTTCCTGGTCTGCTGCCAGGATTACTCGGTTTTTTCTTGGCTGCATCTCCAGCACTGGCAGCGCGGCTGGAATCCTGGCGGTTCGATCGCAACCAAAATCGGTTGGAATTTAGAACCAATGAAGGAGTGCGACCCCGTGCCCAACTCATCCAAAATCCCACGCGACTGGTGATTGATTTACCGGGCGTGACCTTAAATCAACCGTTAGTAAACCAACCGATTGGCGGCGCGATTCAAGCCCTCCGGGTTTCACAATTTGATCCCCAAACCACCCGCTTAGTAGTCGAATTAGCTCCAGGCTATACCCTGGATCCCCAGTTAATTCAAATTCGGGGGCTGTCGCCTCGGCAATGGACGGTGCAACTGCCCACACCCCAGTTAGACTCCAGCACCCCACCGACCAACCTGCCGGACGAGACTCCCAACCCCAATCCGTTGCCCTCGCCGCTCCCCAATAGCCCCATCAGTCCCAACCCGACTAGCCCACCGCTGAACCCCACCCCCAACGCGCCGCTCGCCACCATTCAAGCGGTTGACCTGGATCCCAACAGTGGGCAATTAATTATTCGCAGTGACCAAGCCTTTGTCCACAGCACCCGCTGGCAGGGGGCGGAATATCAAATTACCCTTAGCCCCGCCCGACTGGCAGAAAATGTGCGGGGGCCACAACTGACCTCCACCAGTCCCGTTAGCCGTCTGCGGTTGCGCCAAGATGACCCGCAAACAGTGGTGATATTGGTGCAGCCCGCTTTGGGCGTGCGGATTGGTGATCTCAGCCTAGTTACCCCCAGAACCCTGGCCTTGGGCTTTCGTCGCTCCTCCTTACCGCTATTCGGCCAACCCAACCCAACCATGCCGACGGGGCCGATGCCGTCAATTCCCCAGGGGCGGTTTGTGGTGGTGATTGATCCCGGCCATGGTGGCCCTGATCCGGGGGCGATCGGGATTGGGGGGGTGCGGGAGAAAGATGTGGTGTTGCTGATGGCACAGCAAGTGGCTGGAATCCTGCAACAGCAAGGCATTCAGGTTTATATGACTCGGAATAATGATGCCGATGTGGATCTGGAGCCACGGGTGCAGATGGCTCAACAGGTGAATGCGACCATTTTTGTCAGCATCCACGCCAATGCGTTTCGGATGGATCGACCGGATATTAATGGTTTAGAGACTTATTACTACTCGACCGGAGCCGCGTTGGCGCGGGTTGTCCATCAAAATATTTTGCAAAGTATCCGAATTAGCGATCGCGGCGTGCGTTCCTCTCGGTTTTATGTCCTCCGTCGCACGTCCATGCCCTCAATTTTGATTGAAACGGGCTATTTAACAGGACGGGATGACGCGCCTCGGTTAGCCAATGCCAATTTCCGTAGCCAAATGGCGACTGCGATCGCCAGAGGGATTTTGCAATACCTGCGATCGGGTGGGTAAGTAACGCTGCGGTGAAATCAGCCATTAACCCTTAGCCTATAGGAGATCGGCCACTATGAACCCCCAATATCCCGTCCCGCAAAATCGGAAAAAAATCTTAAGCGAATAAAACTTTACAATCTGACTCTTTATTCTTGGTAAGCATCATTACTTATTGCTCAGACCTAACTTCCCTAGAAACGGCTGACTGATGATGTTGACGCTGATCCGAGAACTGTATGCAAAAAATGAGTGCAGAAGAACTGCTAACCCGTTATCAATCGGGACAGCGGGACTTTCCTCAGATTAATTTAAATCACGCCCAACTATTTGAAGCGGATCTTCGTGCCATTCGCCTCATCGGTAGTTCCCTCACCAATGTTTACCTACCCTACGCCAACCTCAACCATGCAGACTTGTCTGGTTGTAACCTGCAACGAGCCGAGCTAAGCGATATCCGACTCTATTACAGCAATTTATCTCAAGCCAATTTACAATTTGCCAACTTATGTCGCGCTAACCTGCGCTGTGCCATCCTCACCGCCGCCGACTTATCCCATGCCAGCCTTAAAGGAGCCGACTTGTCCAACGCTGTCCTCCAGAACAGCACACTGATCAACACCGATTTCAGCGGCTGCAATTTGGAATTGGTCAACCTCCAAGGCATTGTCCTGAAGGGGTGCAATCTGTTCCGCGCCCGCAACGCCGATCTATTCGGAGCCATCATCGACGAAACCACCATCCTGCCCGATGGTCATCGCTGGGGGGAGGAGGGGGAAGAGAGTGGATAGTGGATGGTGGATAGTGGCGAGTGATGAGTGGTAAGTGGGTAGGTTGGTAGATGGGTAGGTGGGTAGGTGGGACTCACTTAACCTTAAGTATTCAGGAAGTATTCAGGTTCATCAATACTCCATCACGGGATCTGCAAGGGCTTGGAACTCCAACCACTACTACGATTGCAGCAAAATAGATACACAATCCAATCATCCCTAACTATCCACCATTCACCATCCACTATCCACTATCCACCATTCACCATCCACTATCCACCCCCTTCCCCCTTCCCTCGCCAACTCCTGACATTCGACAGGAAGAATAGCGAAAGAAACGGCATAATATGAGTTCAGTCGTTGTAAGAAGATTGAGAAAGCTGATGGGTCGCGCCAAAAGAGTTGTGCTGGCATATTCCGGCGGGGTGGATACGTCCGTTTGTATTCCCTATCTAAAGAATGAATGGGGTGTGGAAGAGGTAATCACCTTGGCGGCAGATTTGGGCCAGGGGGATGAGTTGGAACCGATTCGGGAAAAAGCGTTGAAGTCCGGCGCAGAGAAGTCGCTGGTGGCGGATGCGCGGGAACAGTTCGTTTTGGACTATGCTTTTCCCTCGATTCAGGCCAACGCGCTGTACGAAAACCGCTATCCGTTGTCTACCGCTTTGGCTCGGCCATTAATTGCCAAGTTATTGGTGGATGCAGCGGTGGAGTATGGTGCCGATGCGGTTGCCCATGGCTGTACGGGTAAGGGCAACGACCAAGTGCGGTTTGATGTGTCGATCGCAGCCTTGAACCCTGACTTGAAAGTGCTGGCTCCGGCACGGGAATGGGGCATGAGTCGGGAACAAACGATCGCCTACGGGGAAAAGTTCGGCATTGCGGCTCCGGTGAAGAAGTCCTCGCCGTTCAGTATTGACCGCAATCTGTTGGGACGCAGTATTGAAGCGGGGCCACTGGAAGATCCGTGGACAGAACCCCCTGAAGAGATTTATTTGATGACACGGGCGATCGCGGACACCCCCGACACGGCGGAGTATGTGGAAATCGGCTTTGAAAAAGGGTTGCCCGTCAGTTTAGATGGCCAAGCGTTGGCTCCCATTGCGTTAATTGAACAACTGAATACCATCGTCGGTGCCCATGGCGTAGGCCGGATTGACATGGTGGAAAACCGCCTCGTGGGGATCAAATCGCGGGAAATTTACGAAGTCCCCGCCCTGTCGGTGCTGATCCAAGCCCACCGCGACCTGGAAAGCCTCGCCCTCACCGCTGACGTGACCCATTACAAGCGCGGCATCGAAGAAACCTACAGCCAATTGGTGTATAACGGATTGTGGTATAGCCCCCTCAAAGCGGCGTTGGATGCCTTCATCCAAAAAACCCAAGAACGGGTCACCGGAGTGGTGCGCGTCAAACTATTCAAAGGCACCGCCACCATCGTCGGTCGCCAATCCTCCGCCTCCCTCTACGACACCGACCTCGCCACCTACGGCGCAGAAGACAAATTCGACCACAAAGCCGCCGAAGGCTTCATCTACGTCTGGGGGATGCC
>CAZJZR010000254.1:0-1638 GCA_964550475.1 uncultured bacterium | reverse complement strand
AATGCCCCGTTCCTTCCATCCGCTGACGATCGCGGAATCTGCCGCTTACCTGGGTCTTGTTGTGGGATCCGGGGCGGCAGTGATTACGCAGCAGTTGGGGTATTTGGTGGTGCCGTTGTCGCTGAGCGTGGGCTTAAACCTGTGGAATCGCCAACGGGAGCAGAATTTACATCGTCAGGGGGCGATCGCCGCCATCCAACGGCAGCATCGCCAAACCAACACCGACATCCAAGAGGTGCGGCAACAGTTAGCCAACCAAACGGTTCAGGTGCAACAAATGTTGTCCAGCCTCTACTTTTCCGCCAGCCAAGCCTCCAGCAGTTCCCAAGGGTTGAGTCAGGCGGAACTGAACGACTTATATGCGCTGCGGCAAGACCTCAGCCGCCTGCAACAGGACTATAAAGAACTGGAAATCACCGTTGCCCGTGTGGTCAATTACTTGAATCAAGTCCTGCCGCCCGCGCGGATTGAGCATTGGGAACGGTTGCTGGAACGCGCCACCGCAGAACTGGAGCGGGTGGAGTTACCCAAATCGCCGGACGTTGCTGCCAATAAAGAGCCAGCCCTACCCAATTTGAACCGTCCCACGGTAGAACCTGACCCGCAAGCCAGCGTTCTCGACGTACCGATCGCGCCCCCCAGCGACCAACCCGTCGCCCCGGTGATTCCCCTCACCCCGCGCCCCCCGGCACCGCCATCCCCTGACCCCAAACCGCTGCAAGTGTGGAGTTGTCGGTATAACTTGACCGGACACGAAGGCTGGGTCAGTGCGGTCGCCATCAGTCCCGATGCCTCCCTGCTGGCCAGCGGCAGTTTCGACAAAACCATTCGCATTTGGGATCTCAAAACCGGAGAACTGATCCGCACCCTAACCGGGCACGCCGCCTCCGTGGTGTCCCTCGATATCAGTCCCGATGGTCAAACCCTCGTCAGCGGCAGTTTCGATCGCACCCTCAAACTCTGGCACATCGGCTCCGGTGACCTGATCCATACGTTCACCGGACACCTGGATTCGGTTCGTGCTGTTATCTTCAGTCCCGATGGGGCACAACTGGCCAGCGGTAGCTTTGATGCCACGGTGCGGCTGTGGGATTTGGACTCGTGGCAAGGCTTGGAGATTTTGCAAGGCCACGATGGTTCAGTGCGGGCGGTGGCCTTCAGTCCCAATGGGCAAATTTTGGCCAGCAGTGGCGATGATGGCTTGATTCAACTGTGGGATGTGGGCACAGGCAAATTGCTGCACACGCTGATGGATCAATCCGGTAACGCCACATCCGGTTCTGTGGTGGCGATCGCCATCAGTCCCGATGGCCACATCCTTGCCAGCGGCAGCAATGACAAAACCGTCAAGCTGTGGGATTTAACCAATTACCGTCTGCTGCGGACTCTCGTCGCCCACACGGGCACCGTCACCTCCGTCGTGATGAACGCGGCCAAAGGCACCCTCACCAGTGCCAGCACCGACAGCACCATCCACCTCTGGGACTTGGCAACCGGAACTTTACTACACACGCTGGATGAAGATCAGGGGTTGATTTTGGCGATCGCCGTCAGTGCTGATGGCAACACCCTCGCCAGCAGCAGTGCCGACGGCAGCATCCGGATTTGGCAATGTACCGAGAATGCTGAACCGTAGCC
>CAZJZR010000253.1:0-5769 GCA_964550475.1 uncultured bacterium | reverse complement strand
CTACAGGATGATCGCTATATCAATTTAATCGTTGACATCTTCCCTAAAACCTGAACCTGAGACGAATGGGCATTGCCGTGTCCCTATACCAATCACGGGGATATTATTTTCCGCAAGTCCCTTAGCTCATCCCTAAATGCAGCAACGCCAAAACCAAAATTGGGTTGGTCGTGATGGCTGGCCACCTATCGCTGCCAGTACAAAACCGTTGCCCCGGCTAAGGTAAATAGGACGGCCAGCAGAAATAACACCCTGGTTCCGCGTAAGACCTGATCGGCTGCTTGGGGCTGATGGTTGGAGCGTAACTGTTCTGCCCACAACACCGACATGATGCACAGCAAACTCAGCAAGAAGAAAATGTAAAAGGCGTATTCCACTGCCATCGTATAGCCGACACTGCCCAACTGATTGTTGATCGAGGTTAGAAGGACGGCACCGGACAGAGCTGCCGTTACCGCCACCGTTACCTTCTCTTTCACCAAAGCAATCGGGAAAAACAGGGAAGCGTACATAATCAGGGTCATCAGCACCAGGGGCAACAGATTTTTCGCTAGGGTTGCCAGGGCGCGTCGTTCTAGTTCAATGCTAACGAGAAAACCGGATAGCTCCCGTTGGCTGCCGATCGCACTCTGCACGGGATTGCCCAACGCCGAATGGGTCACCAGATTTTCCCGCCGCGATCGCAGCGTTAGGGGTTGCCACTGCGTTAGATCACGAAAGGCATGGACGGAGGCGATCGCATTAAACCCATTGGCTGCTGTGCCATTAGCCGCTGCAACGGGCAGGGAACGCTGGTCTACCACGTAAACAATTTGTTCCATCGGTGCGCGGGCATTGAAGAAGGAGAGCGACAATTGCTGGCGATCGAACGGAAAGCGGCGCAGGTCGAAATCGTTGCGAAAATTGCCTTGGATATGCCAGAGCCAGTATTGGGTACCGTCTGGCATCTGTCGCTGTTCGGCGGGTTTGTTGGGGTCAAAGGTGCCGTCGATCAGTTGAGGAAAGCTGATGTTGATTGGGTTGGCGGTCTGCCGTCCTGCCGCCTGAGCAAACCGCAACCAGAGATAGAAATCGGCAGTAAATTCCGATTTAGCCAGATCAAGGCGGGGTAATTCGTTCAGAAATACGCCCGTGTAAACAATCTGCTGCAATCGGGCGTAGGCTTGACCGTGGCCAGTCTGGGCGGAACCAGTGGCGGGGGCGATCGGGAACACTGCCCCAGCAGCCAGTTCTGCCCGATCAGGAGCCAGGACGGGAACCAGTTGGATCGGAGCCGATTCAAAAATGCCATCCTGGAAGCGGCCAAATCTCAGGGGTTGTTCCCGTCCCCGTTGGGATGTAAACCATAGGGTGCCGTTTAACCCCGGAATCCCTTTAGCAGGCGAGTTCAGGGATGCTAGGTAGTGCTGTACCGCTTGCCGACGAGTTGGGATCTCGGCTTTGGGATTGGTTTGTGCCACCGATCGCACCGCCGCAATGGCAAGACGAGCGGCTTCGTAGCCCTGCACTTCGATGTAGGACGGGTCATGCTGGAACCGGGCGCGAAACCGATCAGCAAACGCCAAGGTTTCGGCATTGCCGCTGTCGAAAAACAGCGGCGAGGCAGCATAAACGCCATTGGTAAAATAGCCCGGAGTATTCTGCTCTTCCGGTTGGGTTTTGAAGAAGTCGGCGAAGAACTCGCCCGCGATCGTGTTGGTGCCCAACAGTGTGGCCTGAGCATTCCGCCGCTTGATTGTGGTGACAATCGGGACGGCATCGGTGACCAGCATTCCCAGGACGATCGCGGGTTTTTGGGGATCGGCGGCGACCTGTTGGGCGATCGCTTGGGCTTGGGCGGCGGTGCGAAACGGATAGTACGTCGTGGTCAGGTTCAGCCGTTGAGCCACTCGGCGAAACCCTGCCGCAAACGGTTGTCCGAAGCCATCATCCTTAAACAGGACGGCGGCTCGGTTGCCGTTGAGGGCATGGTGCAAGTAGGCCGCGATCGCGGCTCCCCCATCGCTGGTACTGAAGCTAGCCCGAAAGGTGGTAGAGTTGGCCGTCACGCCATCCCCCGTGGCGGTGGTGCCAATGCTGGCGATCGCGGCCTTGGCGTAAACCGGCCCCGCTGCCAGCGACATGGGAGTAGTGGCGGGGCCAACCACCACCAATGCCTTGCTGGTACTAATGTCAGCGGCCACCTGTTGGGCGCGATCGGGATTACTCTCGTCGTCGTAGACCGCCAGTGTAATGGGGATTTGCTGGGCGGCATTGGCTTCCTCAATCGCAAGCTGTGCCCCTTCCAGAGCCGGACGACCGTAGGATGCCCCCGCACCGGACAGCGACACCGCCATGGCAATGGTCAGCGGTGTGGACTGAGCCGAGGCCACAGTCAGATTGCCCCAGGCGATGGGCAGGAAATGCCCTGCCACCCAAACGCAGCCAGCCACCACCGCCATCAGACTATAGCGTCCGGATCGGCTGAAAAATCGGCTCAACACTTGGCTCAACGGAAAGGGGCGCAGCATCACGATCCCTGCCAATAAACGACCACCGTTGCCATCAGCGTCACGGCGACGATCGCCGGAAACGAGATCCGCGCCGACCGATCAACCCGTTCAGCCGCCTCCTTGCAATGCGCCGCCCGTAACCGCTCAGACCACAGTACCGCAATGATGCACAGGAGACTGAGTGCGAAGAAGACATAAAAGATATATTCCACCAGCATCGTGTAACCGATGCCCCCCAATTGATTATTGATGGAGGTTAACAGCACCGCGCCGGACAGAGCAGCAGTAACGGCAACGGTGACTTTTTCCTTGACTAGGGCAATGGGGAAGTAGAGGGAGGCGTACATAATCAGGGTCATCACCACCAGCGGCAACAGGGATTTGGTCAGGGTGGCAAAAACACGCCGCTGCAACTCAACCGTCACCAGAAATCCCGATAATTCCCGCTGCCGTTCCGCACCGATGCGGGTGGGATCGCCCAAGGCTGAAGCCGTCACCAAATTTTCCCGCCGCGATCGCACACTGGCAGGTCGCCATTGGGATAGATTGCGAAAGGCTCCCGGTGCGGCGATCTCGATGGTATTGTCCAGCCCAGATGAGTGAGATGCCGTCGCTTGGGGCAGACGTGCGGGAGAGCGATCCAGTACATACACCGTCCGTTCCATCGCTGCCCGCGCATTAAACCAGGGCAGGGCGAGGGTCTGGTGATCAAAGGGAAACAGCCGGAAATCATAGTCATTGCGAAACTCCCCCTGCACCCGCCAGAGCCAATACTCGGTATTGCCGTCAACGGTGCGCCGTTCAACGGGTTGGCTGGGGTCAAAATTGGTGGCGATCGCCGTCGGAAAAATCAAATCAGTGGGGTCTGCACTACCCGTGCCAGCCTGTTTGGCAAACCGCAGCCACAGATAGAAATCGGCCAGAAAGCTGGAGTTAATTAGATCGACGCGAGTAATTTCGTTGATCAACACCCCCGTGTAGACTACCCGTTGCAACCGACCATAGCGATCGCGTCCCAGCTTGAACACCGCGCCAGAAGCAATTTCCGCCGGATCGGGTGTGGTAACGGGCACAATTTGCAACGGGGCAGACCGGAAACGATTGTCCGCAAACTGTCCCACGCGAATGGTGGGTTGTCGCCCCCGGTTTTGATCAAACCAGAAGGGGGCTAGTAATCCCGGACGCGCCTTGGCTGGGGCATTCAGCGATCTGAGATACGTCAGCACCGCCGATCGCAGCGATGGGGATGGCGGTGATGGGGATGGTAGCGATGGGGAGGATGGCGATGTCGCCATCACCGTTCGGAGAGCGGCGATCGCCAGATGGGCGGCATCGTAGCTGGCCACCGCACCCCAGACCGGATCATGGTGAAATCGTTGGCGAAACCGTTCTGCAAACGCCAGAATGTCAGCATTGGCAGAATCCAACATGATCGGCGACAGCGCATACAGGTGATTTGTAAAGTACCCCGGTTGCTGCCGTTCTTCCGGTTGATCGGCAAACCGTTGGCTAAAACTTTCTTCCCCAAAGGCATCACCCCCTAGCACCAATGGATTCACCCCTGCCCGTCGCAGTTGGATCAGCAGTCGCGCCCCATCGCCATCTAGCATCAGCAACACGATGGGGCGATCGCCCCCCTGCGCGACAAGCTGCCGGGTCAGCGATGCCAAATTGCCGCCCGGTTGGATGGTGTAATACTGAGCCTTGATGCCCAACTGTGTTGCCGTTTGGCGGAAGCCGATCTCCAGCGATCGCCCATAGCCCGTATCTTCCACAATCACGATCGCTTGCCGTTGTCCCAGCACGCGATCGAGGTAGGTCGCCAGCAGTGCCCCCTGGTCACTATTCTTAAAAATCACCCGAAACGTGGTTGGATTTTCGGTAATCGCGTCGGCGGTGGCGGTGGTGGCTAACGACACGATCCCAGCCTCGGCAAAGATTGGCCCTGAAACCAACGAAGCCGAACTGATCACAGGTCCCAGAACTAAGGCCGCTGGACTGGCCACAATTTGCCGCGCCGTAGCCTCGGCTCCAGCATCAGTGCTGCGATCGTCGTAGGACGTAAGTTTAATTGAGGGGGCAATCCCGCTGGCGTTGGCTTCTTCCACCGCCAGTTGAATCCCCTCTAGGCTGACCTGTCCGGCAATCCCAGCGTCTCCGGTTAATGACAGGGCGGCGGCAATTTCGACTGTGGCGGGCGATCGCTGCGCTAGGGCAGGCAAAGAACCATAAAAAAAGACACCATTCAGCCAAATTGTCATGATCAGGGAAGAGAGTCCTAACGCAAACAAACCACGCTTGCGATACCTCTGAACTAACACCCTCACCACCCCCAAAGGCTAATTCCCTAACCTGATCAACGCGCCTCATCACGCTATCTCGATCCAGTGCATCCCGGCTGTGAATTTGCCAGAAACCCCGTTGCTTCAACAATACCTTCGCCATTGTTCTGAAACGCCCGCACAGAGCGGGTTTCAGAACAATGCCAATCAAACGCCTAAAACTCTTGTGGTTAAAGGGATTCACCCACTTTGGGTAACTAGATTCCTGCAATTTTGGCGAAGGTATTGTTCAAGCATCCGGGTTTCTAATACCACACCATCTAACGTGGGATCCGCCCTGTCGCTAGGCTGATCGCAGTAATCTAGGCACGCTCAGTATGATGCAATGGGCTTGATGATACCATGTCGATGCTTTGGCACTTCAACCTGTCACCAGCTTCGTACATTTACGGATAACTCTTACTCAAACAGCATTGACCATGCGCCACTGCTGAAGGCTTGGTATGGCAACAAAATATCCCCGTGATAGCTGTGGGTGGTTGATGTATTTGCAGATCCCTTAGGCTTGGGAGTTGCCGAGGTTGCGAATCAGGAACCGGACTTCCTCCAGCAGGATGTTGAACACGCACCGGGGTGGGGGAGTGTGGAGATTAAGGTTAAGGTTATGGATGGTGTGGTGCAATGAAGGTGGTGCGTTTCGCGGTGCTCAACGCACCTTGCGGGAGGTTTTACAAACGGCGCTGGCGCGGCGGGCGACTTGGAGAAACGCAGGATCAGAGATCAGGGTTTCGGGGTGGTTGAGCAGGGGATGGTATTGCAGGCGGGTGCAGGCAATGGTTAACCATGCCTCTGGAGACACCTCCCACAGCCTGAGCGTATTGTCGGCACTGCCACTAACAATGCGGCGACCATCCGGGCTAAACGCCACCGACCTGACCCAAGACCCATGCCCTTGCAGCGGTTGGCCGAGCGGTTGACCCGTCTGGGCATCCCAC
>CAZJZR010000252.1:0-5771 GCA_964550475.1 uncultured bacterium | reverse complement strand
ATGCTGGCATTAAACCGGGCGATCGCGGGATGCAATGCCCCTTCAAACCGTTGGCTCCAAGTTTGAGATGGGGAGGTTTGGGATTGGGTAGATTCGCTAGTCAAAATTCGCTGAACACGTAGGGTTAAAAACAACGGAATAGCGGATTATCGTCTGCTATTCGCTGTTGGTTATTATGCCAGCGTTTCCGGTGGTATAGCACCAGCAGGGGAACCAATGGCAGCAAACCTCAGGAAACCCTAACAGGAACAGATGATGTTTGGTAATGGGTGATTGGTAATCGGTAATCGGTAATCGGTAATTGGTAATTGGCTAGTTTGCAATTTCCCATTACCGATTACCCATTACCCATTACCAAACCCAATTGCAATTAATAACTGGTCAACGCCCGGAACATATAACCAATCACAATTCCAATTAAAAATGCCCAAACTTGACCCGATTGGATAAAGTGATTGAATGCCTTTTGTATGTCCCCCAGGACATCTTGGTTAAACTGTTGCGCCACAACTGTCCAGTTAATGGGCAACTTCCACAACAATTCAGTTGCGCTGTCGTTCCATTGTGCCGCAAGCGTCAATAGTGTGCTGGTTCCGTACATTGGGTTCAATCCTTGTTAATAGCTGAATATCTGGGGATCTAGCTCTTGCCCGATCGGAGTTGGCAGAGGCTTGCCCATGGGGGCGTGAATGGTGATGTACAAATGACCACAACAAACTCCGAATAGCTTAACAGGCAATCTAGAGTGATTCAGGAAAAACTCAACTTTAGTTTATGGGAGTTGCGTAGTTAGCAAGTCAGAGCGGACAACATTTCCGGTACTCAATCTGATGATGCCTGCTACTCAACATTGACATACGTTGTCAATCTGCCCCTACTGGGTCATGCGGTGACTGACGCTGAATTTGAAGTAGCAATCGCAATGCCTCATTTACCGATGCATCAGTCGGGAAAGCTTTGGCAATATCAGGGTCTAGGAGAACTAAGTTTGTGCCTGCTCGATATCGGTCCACATATTTACCCCTAACCCCTCCCGCCATTTTGGAGAAGTCGTATTCAGGGCGTAGTTCATCATTTAGCTGATCAATATCCTTCTTCATAAAATCTCCTTTCTTGGCGAGTGGCTCTTCGCGCACTGATAATGCGAGTGCGGTTCCCTCGATCAGTGTGGGAGACAACTAATAATTGCCCTGATGTAGACATCCCAATAATAACGTAGCGATCTTCACTGATGGAATGATCCGGATCAGGAAACGTTACGGATAAAGAGTCGTTGAATACAGTAGCCGCTTCTTGGAAAGAAATCTGGTGCTTGCTCAGATTGATGGCCGCTTTCTCTGGGTTCCACTCAAATTCCATATCGCAGCTCTAATGATCAGCTAATGATCATTAGTTTATGGGAGTTCTGTGGGCTGGGTTGAGTTCAAGCTCAATCCAGCCCACGCTTGAGTGCCGATCGCGCTCCATCACAGATCCGTACCCGCTAGACAGGTCTGGCGATACAGGTTGACAATTTCCGCGACAACTTGATCAATGGTCAGATTATCTGTCAGTAGTTCGATCGCCCCTTCGGCTCGGCGTAAGGGGGCAAAACTGCGGGTGCTGTCTTGCCAATCGCGATCGCTAATCGCCTGTTGCAATTCCACCAAACTGGGGACGGGTTGGCCGCGTTCTTGCAGATCCTGTTGACGACGACGGGCGCGTTCTTGCACCGATGCGGTGAGGAAAATCTTTAACTCGGCATCGGGGAACACATGGGTGCCAATATCTCGACCTTCCGCGACTAAACCACCCTGTTGGCCGTAGCGTTGCTGCTGTTTCACCAACGCCCGCCGCACCGAGGGTTGGGCAGCAACCGCAGACACATTGGCGGTGACCTCTGGGCTGCGGATGGCTTGGGTGACGTTTTGCCCATTCACCCACACATCCGGTTCACTTTGACCGTCCAGAGTCCGGAATTCAATTTCGCACTGGTGGACTAATTCGGCGATCGCGGGCTGATCCGTAATATCCACCTCCGACTGCAACACCCACCACGTCACCGCCCGATACATGGCTCCCGTATCCAGGTACAGCAGATTTAATTCCTTCGCCACCTGCCGCGTCACCGTAGACTTACCCGCCCCTGCTGGCCCATCGATCGCCACAATCGGTTGGCGAGTGTGCAGCACCACATTATCAATCAAGCGAGTGGCACCAATCCGAGCGGCGATCGCCAACAAACCACTGTCCTCCACCGTTTCCAACGGCACTAACTTATCTGGGTGCACCAATTCCACATACTCCACTTCAATTAACGGTTGGCTTGCTAACTCAGTCGCCACAGCGTCAATCAACACCTGACCGCGCCGCTCCCCTGTCCGAAATGCCGCCACAGCGGTTTGCAAACTGCGGTACAAGATAGTAGCCACCGGACGTTCGTCGGCACTCAGGTATTGGTTGCGGGAACTGAGAGCCAGTCCATCAGTATCGCGCACTGTGGCACAGGGAACAATCTCCACAGGTAAATTCAAATCCGTCACCAGTCGGCGAATAATCGCCACCTGTTGGGCATCTTTGCGACCAAAATAGGCGCGATCGGGTTGGACTAAGTTCAACAACTTGGTGACAATGGTGGCCACTCCCTGGAAATGATCCGGGCGCGATCGCCCACACAACTCCTGCCGCATTTCCAACGGTGGCACCACCTGGGTTAAGTCCGACAGCGCGTGGGTACTGCTGGCCACAATCCCCAATTCCACCGGGATCGGTGCGAAAACCACATCCACCCCCGCTTGGCGACACAACTCGCGATCGCGATCGAGGGAGCGGGGATAGCGGTCTAAATCTTCTGTGGGGGCAAATTGCAGCGGATTGACAAACACACTCACCACCACGATCCCATTTTCCCGCCGTGCCCGTTGAATTAAGCTGAGATGCCCCTCATGCAAGGCTCCCATTGTCGGCACCAGCCCGATCCCCGCTCCGGCATCCACCGCCCAAGCCGAGGGATCGCCATCACTAATGGGACTGGCAAACTGGTGTAAGCCAGACCGATACAACTCCAGGTAACACCGCAAGGCGGCGATCGACGTAAATAGACGCACGTCACTCTCTCCCTCAACCGTTTCCAGTTTCGTTGCTGTCACCGGATCACGTTACAACAAAAACCCCAATAAACCCCATAAAAAAACAGGATGCCGAGAACTGATATCCCGGTTCATCCTGCCCCACAACGGTGTAGTAGCCCAATCAAAGAACAAGGGGCTGAAGCCCTTTGTTGTACTGAGTTGTACTGAGTTGTACTGAGTTGTACTAAGTTGTACTAAGTTGTACTGAATTGAGCTGAACAGTGCTGTAACTGATTTGAATAATTTTGGTAACTGCCCAGGTACCTATGAAGGACGCGGAAACCGCGCCCCTACCAACAGACCAAGTACAGAACGTCCCTGTAGGGGTTGGGTGCCCCAACCCTTGTAGATCAAACAATCCAGCGTTGATCTACCTGAGTAGTTACTAATTTTGGTTTAAGTTGGTTCTGAATTAACCAGACATCGGCATCTTAAATGGGATGCAGACATCAAAAACAGGTGATTTTAAAGATGGGATGAGAACAAGGACTCATCCGTTGGACACATTTGGTTGAACGCTGTGCTTGACCTCAGATCTGCCCCCAGTCTCAACACGGATTGAAACCTGAGTTAGGCGATCGCAAAGGACAATTTTCCCCGTTAGCTGATCGCTAAAAACTCAGTTTCTGAGCCAGATGCCAGATCTGAGGTCACAGCCAAGTTTATCGGCCAGCCAGTTAGAACGAGTAAGGAAAGTGAAGGGTGCTCAGTAACACCCACTCGTGGATTTAACTGGCAGTTGCGATTAGTCCAACCAGAGAAGCCACCAGAGAACCTAGAAATTGGGTTTAATTGCCCAGTATCTCCAGGCGGACAGGAGCCACGCCACTGTTGAGCAATCCGATCACCTGGGCGGCTCCCGCCGACAGGTCAATTACGCGATTACCCACAAATGGTCCCCGGTCGTTAATTCGCACCACAACAGAGCGACCGTTGTCCAGATTGGTGACCCGCACCCGCGTCCCAAAGGCCAAGTTGGGATGGGCGGCAGTCAAAGCATTTTGGTTATACACCTCACCGTTGGCGGTTAGGGCACCATGGAAGCCAGGGCCATACCAAGAAGCCATGCCGTTAATCCGGAATCGTACTGGTCCCAAGGCTAATTCTTGGAATTCCAGAGGTTGGCCACCGGAAATCCCGCTCAAGGGAGGGGCATTTCCCAACAACCGCCGCAGCCGATTGGTGGCTTGCAGTGCATCGGTTTCCCGATTCCGAGTGGTGTCTGGCAGAATGGTATCGGAGTTGAAGGTAATCAAGGGATTGTTATCAAACTTGATTACGTATTGCCCCTGGGCATCACTCCATTTGACGGTAATCTTGTTGGCATCTACCTGATCGCGACTGAATTGGTTCAGTTTGGCGGCAAGTTCAGTCGCTCGCCATAGGGGGTCTTTTGCGTTTTGAATGGTACTGCTACCAGTGCCAACTTTGCGATCAGACGGCTGATCAGCATTTGGGGCTTCAGAGTTGGTGGGGGCAGTTGCCCCAGCGGTAGATTGGCTGGAGCCAGACAATTTGCCATCCAAGGCTTTGTCGGATAAGGAATTGCCTGCGGCCAAAGCCTGGAATGAGCTAGTTTGGGGTTGACTAGCGGAGGTACCAGTGGTTTGGCGGGTCAACCGATCGCCCAAAAAGGTAAGGACTGGGATATTACGCACATAGAGGGTCGCCGCTGACCGTCCAGACATTTGGTGGACGTAAACCCGTGCGATCGCAGTGGCATCTACCAAGGGGGTAATCTGAGATTGCCGTTCACCCACTTTCTTGACATCCGCAAGGGCGGATCTGTCCTGACCAGGGACTTTGGTGGAATCAAGGTCTGATTGGGTATTACCTTGAGAAGGGTTTAAACCGGCAGAAGCAGGGTTCGATGCAGTTGTAACGGAGGATGTACCAGAAGCAGATCCAGACACCGGGGTTACAGCCGTTTTTGATCCCGCCACTGCGCGATCGCTCACGGGTTGCTCTGCGTGGCTACTGGAGGAAACCCCAAAAGCGGTAATCAGAACCGTAGCCGTGAGACTTGTAAAAAGTTTTTGACTCATACTATCCAGCGTAAAGGGCACTTCGGAACCGAGTCTGACAACTGCTGCATTGAGAAATTGCAGGCAACTCAAAGCGTGATGCTTCGGGTTGGATGTGTCGAATGGATCAAGGTCAACAAGCGACCCGGCAGATACCTGCACAATCCATACTCATTCCGTGTTCACTTTCCTCTTGGAACTGCAACACACTACCACAAACTTCTAGCCTTCGGGATCAGGGATAGACAAGAATCTTAATATGCGGGGATCAATCTCAAGCTGAGATATCTTTGCAAAACGTAATAAGAATAGGGATTTCAGCCACCCGATCATTCGGGATGAATTTTCATAACTTCATCAAAACTTTACAATTCTTGGTCAAAGTTTAGGCGTGGGAGTGGGGAGTGGTGAGTGGTGAGTGAATAGTGAATAGTGAATAGTGGATGGTGGATGGTGAATAGATGGAAAGTAGGGTGGGCAATGCCCACCTCAAAGAATTCTCAAAGAACTCATGCTGCCAATTAGGGAGTTGCGGGAAAATAATATCCCCGTGATAGGCGTAGGGACACGGCATTGCCCATGAGTGTCAAGTTAAGCAAAAAGTCTGGTTGTCAAGCAGATTTAAGAATTCCTCAAA